>JAPUFX010000034.1 GCA_027293415.1 Candidatus Methylomirabilota bacterium | reverse complement strand
CTGCAGTCCTCGGAGATATACTTGTGGGTCTTGTTGACTTAGGGGTTCTATTAGCTTACAGAAAAAGCGAGCTCATTCCAAAAGCTGGTATATTTCTTGTGATCGGTTTAGGCGTCGCTGACTTTTTGAGCGCATTCTTTTTTAGCTTTACTTCGTCAGCGGGACCTTTCCAATTATTTTACCCTGCTGTCACCAACAATGTTAGACTCTTTCCTACAGGCATGATTCCATTATTCTTGGTTCCCTATGCGATTTTCTTTCATACGCTTTCAATGTTGAACTATTTAAAGTATGAACGATAGTGATTTATAAATACAAAGACTTAAGGATATAACCAGGCCCTGCAGCGGATTGCGTGCAGCGCTGACGCGCTTTCGGAAACACGGTGAAGGCCGCCGTTAGCTTTCCTCATTGACATCCCGACTCGTGCAAGGACGGTAGGATGGAGACATCGAAAAATGGATTGGTGCTTGTCGTGGGTGCGGGACCTGTGGGTTTGGCCTCAGCGCTTGAACTCGCACGGTTCGGTCAACCGGTACGCATCATCGAGGCCAAGTCGGAACCCTCGACGCATTCAAAGGCGATTGGCATCAATGTGCGTACCTTGGAGCTCCTGGAACCCTCTGGCGTTACTGAGCGACTGCTCGAATTAGGGCTAAAGATCGCGAGGAGCAATTTCCAAACCGAAGACCGTCTGCTTTTCCAGATAGAATTCTCTAAACTTCAGCACCGTTACAATTTCATGCTAGGGCTTCCTCAGTCTGAGACCGAACGTACAATCGAGAAAAGACTCAATGAATACGGTGTGGAGGTTGAACGCGGAAGCACCCTCGAGCGGTTGGAGCAGAACGATCACCGGGTTAAGTGTGGTCTATCCACCAGTGGCGGTGACTCAAAAATTGAGGCCGCCTATGTCATAGGAGCCGATGGCGCCCATAGCGTCGTTCGTAAACTGCTGGGTATTGAGTTTCCAGGCAAGAAAATGCCCGGTGATTGGAGTCTAGCAGACGTCTATATGGAGAGCCCCTTGGATAGCGAAGCAGCGAATGTACAGTTGCAGCAAGATGGCATGCTGTTCATGCTTAGGTTCAAGGAGGGGCTCTTCCGTGTGGCCAGTAACCGACCCAATGTGCTTGAGCGTTTGCCACCGGGCTCGAAGGTTCATGAAGTTGTTTGGCAGTCTGATTTTGCGGTCAGCCATCGGCAAGCTGAAACGTATAACGTCGGACGCGTATTTCTAGCTGGCGATGCCGCACACCTTCATTCTCCCCTCGGAGGGCGGGGTATGAACTTGGGTATCGAAGACGCAACGATCCTGGCACGCAGAATCGTGAACGGAGGGCTTGAGCGATACTCTGCTGAGCGGCACCGCGCAGGCGCATCTGCAATACGAATGGTCAGGATTCAGACACACTTAGCAACCAGCACGAGTCCGGCGGTACGGATCCTACGAAACAATGTAGTTCCAGTCATTTTGGGCATTGAGGCCGTGCAACAGCGGCTCGTAAGCCGAATGGTTGGACTGAGCTACTCTTGATGGCCAATTGAGGGAAAGCTAACAAGGCAAATGCAGCCGATGCGGTAAACCGCACGGCTGATTTGCAGCGTTAGGAGTTTAGACGTAAGAAGTGCCCTCCATGGCTGGTTTGGTGCATAACCCACCTGTGGCAACGGCGTTCAGTATTCGCCGAAATCACTTCGCGGGTCCACACCTGGTTTCATCTTCTATGCCCAATCCACCCACGCTCGATGGTTTAAGGGGGTCCTTCGGCCGCCCTCTATCGACTGCGGTGTGGGTTACAACCAGTAACCCGCAACCTTCCGGCTGAAATTCGCGAGGCTGCAGGCAGCCAAGTGAGAGGCTCTGATGGCCAACGTCAGTCATGGCTAGCTTCTTTCCCCAGGCTGTCGCCCTCTCGCCGATGCTCGGTGGGCTGTTTCCTCGTAGACCTTCCGTGCCACGGGTCCGTGCTGTACGAGCAGGAGGCGCTTCGGCGTATGTTAGTTCAGAAGGGAATCTTGTCCAACGAGGCTATGCCTCAGGAGGTCAAGGAGGGGACTAAGTACCTGTTTGTTGGTGCGCCCAAGAGGATTCGAGCCTCTGACCTACGGATTCGTAGGCCGAGGCGCGACACAGTCAATTTAATAACTTCAAAGACTTGGGTGTACAGGACGCGGAAAAAGTGCCCTTTCGCGACCCAATAACGCAACCTATTCCATAAAACATCCCTAATTCTGAAGTCTATAGCCACGCCAACGATGTAGCAGCCCCTAGCCACCTCTCGGACAACGAGCATACCCGACGGAGTCTGATATAGAACCAAGCGATTTTTGCTTTTCCCGCTCGCGCTTGCTGCTCCTTTTACCGAAGGTATGGCATAGGCAATTTCCCTATGCAAACCATAGACGTTTCCCTGATGAAAAAAACAGGAAGTCTCCGCTTTACAGGGATAGCCTTTTCAGATAGTTATCTGGGTCAGCGGCCTCGTGGGAGTGGTGAGGGGAACGCCACGGTCGCTTCTCTGGCCTTGGTCTATGGCGGAGGTTCAGGTTTGTGAGTTGGATACGCCGTTTTGTGCCACCAGCCGAGTGGCAGTTCCCGGTTGTCATTCTTCTCGGGACTCTCGTTGGGCTCGGATGTCTGGTCGTGTATATCTCTAATGCCGCTTCCTACCTCTCAGACAGCCCTGCAGCTTGCGTCAATTGCCACGTTATGGCGTCAGAATACGCCACATGGGAACGGGGTAGTCATGGCAGAGTTGCGGTGTGCAATGATTGTCATGTTCCCCATGATAATTTCTTGAAGAAGTACGCTTTCAAGGCCAAGGACGGGCTGCGGCACGCAACGGTTTTCACCCTGAGGATGGAACCGCAGGTGATCACACTAAACACGGCGGCTATTGCTGTCGTGCAGGAAAATTGTGTCCGCTGTCATGTCAATTTGGTGGAGAATGTAACCGCCTCGCAAGTGAGCGGTGGGAATGCACACTCAGGCGGGGGCCAGTTGTGTTGGGCATGCCACCGCGCAACGCCGCACGGGAGGGTCCACAGTCTGGCGTCGACACCTTATGCCCGGATTCCTCGTTTGACGCCCGTGGTCCCTGACTGGATGAAGAGGCTCACCCAGGGTAGGTAGCGAAGGGGAAGTTTAAAGAAATTTACGAAAGGAGCCAGGCCTTATGGCGAGCATCAGAGACATCATTCAACAGAAGCCCTGGTTGGGATGGGTTTTGTTTCTTGCAACGGTCGTTGTCGTCGTTTTCGGCGGATTGTTCGCCCTTTCGATTATGGAAAGACGCAATGAAGAGAGGGCCATGTTTCAACTGGTGAAGCCCATTGCCCAATGAGACCCCGTAATAAGGTCTGGGGCGAAAACTTCCCGCGGGAATATGAATCTTATAAAAAAACGTCAAGTACGTCTTTTAGCAGCAAGCATGGCGGTTCCGTCATGATCGATTTCCTGAAGAAGTATCCCAATTTAGTGATCCTCTGGGCAGGCTACGGTTTTTCGAGGGATTACAACCAATCCAGAGGGCACTATAATGCAATAAAAGACATCAGAAACACTTTGCGTACTGGCAAAGGCAACCCCGCGACCTGCTGGACCTGCAAGAGCACGGACGTTCCGAGACTGATGAATCAAATGGGGATTGGCGTATTTTACAAAGACAAATGGTACAACCTTGGCTCTGACGTCGTCAATTCAATCGGCTGCCAGGATTGCCACGACAGTCAGACCATGAACCTGCGCATCACGCGTCCCGCATTGATCGAGGCTTTCCAAAGACAGGGAAAGGATATTACGCAGGTCACGCACCACGAAATGCGTTCTCTCGTCTGCGCCCAATGTCATGTCGAGTATTATTTTAAAGGGAAGAAAGAAAAATACTTGACCTTTCCATGGGATAAGGGGCTGACCATGGAGGCCATGGAAGAATACTTCGATGACGTTGGGCATGTCGATTGGGTGCATGCGTTGAGCAGAGCGAAAATGCTCAAGGCGCAGCACCCGGACTATGAGATTTACCTGACTGGGATTCATGCGGAGAGGCAAGTTGCGTGCGCCGATTGCCATATGCCTTACAGAAGAGAAGGGGGCGTAAAGTTTACGGACCACTGGATCCAGAGTCCTTTGAACAACATTGCCAATTCTTGCCAGGTCTGTCACAGAGAGAGTGAAACCACGCTCATGAAGGACGTGTTCGATCGACAGGACAAAGTGCTCGAAGTCCGTGGTCTTGTCGAGGATGCCCTGGTTAAAGCGCATATCGAAGCCAAAACGGCTTGGGATAACAGCGCAACTGAAGCAGAAATGGAACCTATTCAAAAGTTGATCCGCCATGCGCAGTGGCGTTGGGATTACGCGACCGCAAGCCACGGCGGAGCCTTTCATTCACCAGTTGAATCTCTTCGTGTCTTGGGGTCTGCCCTGGAAAAGGCTCAGGAAGCCCGTCTTTTGCTTGTACGGGTGCTGATCAAGCATGATGTATCCGTGCCAGTACCCATGCCAGATATTTCGACGAAAGAAAAAGCGCAAGCCTACATTGGATTGGACATGGAAAAGTTTAGACAAGCCAAGGGAAAATTCTTGAAGACAGTCGTACCCGAATGGGACAAGAAGGCAGAGGAGCGTCAAAGCAAGACGAAGTACTGAACACAAGGAAATAATGGTAGACGACTAATAGGGTAGCCCCGCGGGATTCCCGCGGCCCGAGTTCACGTTTCCGGGGCCTGAGTTCTGGGTTCCAGGACCCGAGTTCTGGCTCCCGGAGCTCGAGTCCTTGTGCGGGTAAAACGTGTTTCCCAGAAGAGAATCGTAGCGGGTTGCCCGCCTCCCTATGGCGAAGGTGATCGTCTTCGTTTGATCGGTGTAAAAGTGACGGGGCCGTGCACCGATCGGATCAGCGTAACCCTGCCACCCGAGATCGCCACCAATAAATGTTCCCCCGCTTGGTGAAGGTGAGGCGGCCGGTTGTCCCTGATCCCCTTCCTGGTTTCCTCCCTGATTCCCATCGTCTCCTTTGTTCTTATCTTTGTCTTTAGCCTTATCCTCATCTTTATTCTTATCTTTATCCTTGTCCTTCTTTTTATCCTTGTCCTTATCGTCAGCCCAAGCATGCTTGACCAGGCCTAATCTGTCCCACCAAGTTTCCTCCAGGAGATCAGCGTCAAAGGTAAGCATGGTCCCGCCTTGAGGCGGGGCTTGTGCCGTAGGGTCGGTGATCTCGAAGGTATATCCGATCTTTGCGGAGTTCGAGGGGACCAGGTAGCCCCCGGCGTACAACTCGTCCAGCGAGCTCGCGTAACGGCGATTGTCCAGATAGAAAAGGCCCTGGGCCGTCGGCCACTGGGTCATGACGGCCACTGCGGCTGTCTCCTGTGCCCTCATGATCATCGTTGTGTAATACGGCACCCCGATCGCCACGATCACTGCCATAACAGCGATAGCGATCAGGAGTTCGATGAGCGTGAATCCGGGAAGAGAGCGCCAGGTCGACCTCAGCGCCTTTGGCCGGCCAGGATGGGTCGCCACACCCTTCTCAGTGTATGGGGGTGGCGAGACCCTCACCGCTTTCGATGATAGCTTCCGTAGCGGGTCCATGCGACGAGCTTCCTTTCTGATACCCGATAGTAAGGTGCTCCTCCGCCTCCTCGAGACCGCGGAGGGATTCCTTCAGCCGGTTTCGAACTTCCTCTGGGATAGATCCCTCCTGGGCCTTTTTCAACGTTTCCTGGGCCTGCCGAAGCAGCGAAAGCGATTCGGAACTACGCTGATCCAACTGCTCTCCCAAGGCATTCACCGCTCCTGCGAACTCTTGCCAGCGATCTGTCCGCCGAAGCCTAATCCGCTGGGAATAGTCCCCCGCGGCAATCGCCCTGATGACCTGATCGATTCGGTAGATAGGACCGGCGATGCGGTGTGAGGTAAAGATCGTGTGGAAACCAACGAGGATTCCCACCAGCGCGATTCCTGGCCACACCCGGAAATGAAGCTCCAGAATCTGGTCGGCGACCCAGGCCTGTTTGTCAAACGGGACCGCCCCCGTCAGCTCCTGTTGCATTGGGAGGAAAATGAGGAAGCCCAGGGCCGCGGAATAGAGGAGGACAAAAAACGAGACCCGCAAGGCCAATCCGATCTGAAACCGGGGCATGACCAAAAACCGCCTGCGCCGAAAAGATGGGTACGTCATGACCTTTCCTCCCCACGGGGTTTTAGATCCCGCATGCTTTAAATCCAGGTACTTAGACAATTTATGTCTCTGGGGTCCCGACCATCTATCGCAGGCAACCCACGATTTGGGAGTGTTCTAGCAAGGGGCATGCCACGGACTATTTTGGCGGAACCTATTGAAATCAAAGAGATCCTAGGGAGATCTGTTGTACGATTTTTGAGAGGATGCCGGGAAGGTGGTGGGCAAGACAGACCGCCGCAAACAGGCGCCACAGTTTGCAATCAGACGCTGACAGCTAACCGCTCATAGCCGACAGCTGTTCTTCACGGTCATCGGTCGTCGGACTTCGGCGAGCTCAGTCGAGCCGTCATCGGTTTACGGGATGAGAAGGACCTTGCCGGTTGTCTTCCTCCCCTCGAGCTGGCGGTGGGCCTCGGCCGCTTCTGCGAGGGGGAATGTCGCGCCGATCCGGAGCTTCAGGGTGCCGGTCGAAACCGCATTGAGGACATCGGTCGCGCGCTCGAGCAGCTCTTCGCGTGTCCGGGTGTAGTGGGCGAGCGTTGGGCGGGTGAGAAAGAGGGAACCTTTCGCGCTGAGCTGGTTCACGTCGAAGGGTGGGACGGGGCCGCTCGACTGCCCATAGAGGACCAGGTAGCCCCGTGGTGCCAGACAGTTCAGGCTCTTCTCAAAGGTATCCTTGGCGACCGAGTCGTAGACCACCTGCAAACCCTGGCCGTTGGTGAGGCGCTTGATTTCGGCCTCGAAGTCCTGCTCGGTGTAACGGATTGCCACCTCGGCCCCTGCCTCGCGCGCGAGGCGAGCCTTTTCCTCGGTCGAAACCGTCCCGAAGACCCGCGCTCCCGCATCTCTCGCCATTTGACAGAGGAGCAGCCCCACTCCGCCGGCCGCTGCATGGACGAGACAACTATTGCCTCTTTTGAGTGGATAGGTGGTGTGTACTAGGTAGTGTGCCGTCATGCCTTGCAGCATTGCGGCCGCGGCTGTGTGGGTGTCCACACCGGGGGGGAGTGTTACAAGACGTTCTGCGGGGACGATTGCGTATTCCGCGTAGGAACCGGGAACGCCGGTGTAGGCGACACGATCGTCTACTCGGACCTCTGTGACATCCGGCCCAATGGCCTCGACAACCCCCGCTCCTTCGACTCCCATCAGGCGGGGGAGGGGAGCGGGATAGAGACCGGTCCGCTGATACACGTCGATGAAGTTCAGGCCGATCGCCTCGATCTTCACCAGGGCCTGTCCCGGCCCTGGCTGAGGGGTGGGGAGGTCCTCGAGGGTGAGAACCTCCGACCCACCGTACTTATGCACGCGAATCGCTTTCATGCGTATCACCTCCGAAATGATGAGAGGAAGTATGCCTGTGCGCCTTCTCGTCGTAAAGTTCGCCGCGTCCGCTCTGGGCACAGGATGCCGACCTAGTGCGCCCAGAGCGGAGGGCGAGAGACGTACGGAGGCACTATCTACTTCTTCTCCTTCGCTAGTTTCTCGAGGGCCGCTTCCAGCTTCTCGACAGCATCATCGTGCTCGCCGGCCTTATGGAGCTTTATGCCTTGTTCGCACATCTTCTCAACCTCTTCGTTCTTCTTGATCTTGAGCAGCTCTTGACACTTGGCATACAGGCTAGGGCACTCGAAGGTCCATGCGGGGCCGACCCCAAGTACGAGGGTAAAGGCAAAGGCCAGACAGAGCACGGAGGCACTTCTTTTCATGCTGGTTCACCTCCTTTCCGGGGGAGCTTTTCACTCCTTGTTAACGTTCGACCACGGGTGATTGATTCCCTTTTTCTTAGTCATGGCAACGGATTTTCAAATAGACCTGGTCGATCCAATCGCGGAGCCCCTCAGAAACATACCCCCCTTCGGGGTCCGAATTTTCCAGCAGGGCGGGGGAGAGAATGAAAGGACCCCTCCCGTCGATCTCGACCTCGAACAGGCCGAGATGATGGGAACGAATCAGAATCGCCCCCACAGGAAGTCCCTCCAACTGGAAGGCGAGTTGAAGACGCCGTGTCAATCGCTCGTAATTCTCCATAGCCTTGAACTGCTTGAGTCGGCGAGCCCTAGTGAGAGCTGGATGGCTGTCGGAGCTCGGTCATCCGCTCTCCAAGAATTCCCGCAGGACTTGTGCAGCCTTGTGAATCTCCAGTACCCCGGCCAGATGCCCGCCGTCACTTTCCAGTTCGAAGGCGGTGGCCGTCACGCCCGCCTGTTGCAGGGTGTTGAGCAGTTTCTGGGATTGGTAGGGCGGAAGAAATACATCAGAAGAGCAGGGGACCAACAAGACCTTGGCTCGGATCCGTGCAAGCGCCTCTTCAAAGGAATCGAACCCTATGCCGGCCCGGTACAAGGCAGTGGCCTTCGCCAGGTAGATATAGGAGTTGGCATCGGTTTGTGCCGCCCGTTCTCTGGCCACTTTGTCGATCTCTGTCTCGATCAGGAATCGGTTCTCCAGCGACGCTGAGGGGCTGCTCCCTGGATCGGCCGGGGCTCGGCCCATCGCTCGGTCCGCCCAGGGTTGGCTGAGCGCAATCATCGTCAGAGCCGTGAAGGCCACGGTGAGACCTTCCACGGGCTCCGCCTTCCCGTAGTAGTCACCGTTCTGCCAGTCTGGATCGAGTCGGATTGCCATTTCGGCAACGCGTCCCGGCATTATAATCACCCAAGGGTGAAGCTCGCCGGCACTGATGACCAGGATAGCCCGCTTCACCATGTCGGGGTAGGCGAGGGCCCACTCGAGAGCCTGAAAGCCGCCCATCGAAGGGCCGGCCACGGCGTGAAGCCGCTCGATGCCTAACGAGCGGATTAAAGCGTGCTGGACGTTGATGAAGTCCCGGATGGTGACGATCGGAAAGGACATCCCGTACGGTCTGCCCGTTTCGGGATTAATAGAGGCAGGCCCTGTCGTGACCACTCGTGGGTCTTTCACGTTGATGTTGCATAGCGTGTCAGAGCTGATAATGAAATACCGATCGGTGTCGAAAGGCTTGTTGGGGCCGATGACAGCATCCCAGTACCCGGGGAGCTTTTCGATTTCAGTATAGCGCCCTGCGGCATGTGACGTGCTGGAAAAGTAATGACAGATCAAGATGGCGTTATCTTTGGCCGGGGAAAGTTTGCCATAGGTCTCGTAGCCGACCCGGATCTGCTTCAGCGTCGCCCCACTCAAAAGTTCCAGGCGATCCAGTTCAAAAATATGTTTGTTGACGATCATGAGGTCAGGCCCAGGCACGGGGTTATATAGATGTCCTCCTAGTTTACGTCTCAAGTGATGATTGTCAACGAGAGCGATTCGCGAGTGCGTGAACGGAAAGGGTCGTGGGTGGGGGGGAAACAGGGGACTCAGGGAGTCACTTCGATCTCGCCAGCACCCGCCACGATCTCACCGATACTTGCAGCGGCGAGCGTCTTGGCGTCTTGCAGGCGCTTGACGAGTTGGGTGCTTTTCTCCTTGGGGACAGCGATCAAGAGGCCGCCCGAGGTCTGTGCATCGCAGAGGATCAGTTGCGCCTCCTCGGTAATCTCCCGTGCCCACGTGACCTTTCCCTCCAAGGCCTGGCGATTCCGTTTGGTCCCGCCGGGACAGATGCCGTCCTTCACCAGATTCCAGGCATCGGGGAGCACTGGGATCGCGTTGAGAGAAATGCGGGCGCCGACACCGCTGCCAGCCGTCATCTCATTCAGGTGTCCAAGGAGGCCAAAGCCCGTAATGTCCGTGCACGCATCCACTCCCACCTCAATCATCGCCTCGGCGGCAGCCTTGTTCAACGTGGTCATGACGTGCACAGCCTGTTGCATGGTGTCTTGAGAGACCTGCTCCTGCTTGATCCCGGTGGTGATAATCCCGAGCCCCAGCGGCTTGGTCAGGACCAGGTCATCCCCGACCCGGGCTCCGGCATTGGTGAATACCTTCTTCGGGTGCACGAGGCCGGTCACCACCAATCCGTACTTCGGTTCCGGATCATCGATGCTGTGTCCTCCGATAATGGAGGCGCCGGCCTCTTTGACCTTGTCGGCTCCGCCCTGGAGGATCGCAGTTAGCACGTCAAGGGAAAGCTTTCCGGTCGGAAAACCGACCAGATTGAGGGCAAAGATCGGCTGTGCCCCCATGGCGTACATGTCGCTGAGGGAGTTGGCCGCGGCCACTGCCCCGCAGGCATACGGATCGTCCACGACCGGAGTGATGTAGTCGACAGACTGCACCACGGCCAGATCGTCAGTGAGCTGGTAGACCGCGGCATCGTCCGCGGTCTCCGGGCCCACGAGGATCCGCGGGTCACTGAAGCTAGGTAGCTGACTCAGCACCTGAGCCAGGTCCGTCGGACTGATTTTGCAGGCTCAACCCGCGCCGTGAGACAGGGTTGTCAGCCGGATCTTTTCCCGGAGATCGGTCATCGGTTTCCTCCAGTCGAGGCTACTTGAGCTTTTCCGCTAGGGCGCGGTCCTGGGCCGCAACTTCCTGTGCAAGTGACTTCTTAAACTTATCAAGTTGTTTATAAAGCTTTCCATCATAAATACTTAATATCTCAGCAGAATAAATACCGGCGTTCTTTGCACCCGCTTTGCCCACTGCCATGGTGGCTACGGGGACCCCCCCGGGCATTTGGGCCGTGGAGAGCAGCGCATCCATGCCGTGCAGCGGGCTCGATTCAATGGGGACTCCGATGACCGGCAACGTGGTCTCGGCCGCGATAATGCCGGCTAAGTGCGCTGCGCCACCCGCCCCAGCAATGATCACTTTGAGCCCTCGTGTCTGGGCGGTCCGTGAATACTCGATCGCCTGAGCGGGGGCCCGGTGGCACGAGATCACGCGCACCTCGTGGGGAATGCCAAAATACTTCAATGCCTTTATGGTCTCCTCCATGATGGGGAAGTCCGAGTCACTCCCCATCACGATTCCAACCAAAGGTTTTTTGCGCTCACGGCTCATAGTCTACCGTCCCCCATTCATGGTTCAGGGTTCAGCGTTTTCTGAACTATGAACCATAAACCCTGAACCTTCAACCCTGAACTAGTGCCGCACCAACTATTTCCCGCTAACAATCCCCCCTTGGTGCGTCACTTCCGCTAGGGGGGCAGGCCCCCCTTCGGCGCTCGACTTTAGCCTCGCTGAGCACCCCCCAAGCATAGGGGAGTCTCTCCCCTACAACCCCTCAGTGCCCCTCGCGGAAGCTTGCTGTGCTTAGGGAGATTTATTTTGAGGGACACTAGTTCACTGCAGTGGCCCGGAAGCGCCTTCCCCCCTTATTTTTCGGTGAGTTTCCTTTTCTCGGTGTATTTCCCTTCTGGCACCAAAAATGCCAGAAGCCCATTTCCCTAAATCCTAAATAGAACGGCCAAAAACCTTGTTGGCGAGGGCTTTCCATTGTGAGGGGAGTGCGATCTAAAACGACTGAGTATGCCCAAAACTGACACCGAACTAGCACCGCTACTAGCACCGGCAGGAGGGGGGTGGGAGTGAATCTCGACCCCCGCGTTTGTGCTATATCGCTCTGGCGATTTTGCAGAGGGGGACAAGGAATCGGAGAGCTATCCCAAAAACACCACGAGCGTCAGGATGTCCCGACGCCCGTGAAATTGACCGTATCGGCGTTATGAACCTAGAAGGAGGTGGCACACGCGCATTTTAAGTAACCACCTCATCTACGCTTCCAGCATTTTCGCTCTGGCGGGCGATGGACGGTCGACGGTTAACATAGTCTGCCAGTCGGGCATGGCACGTGGGACAGATATACGTCTGAGCAAGGGGCTTCGCTCTAGCGAGAACTACCCACTCTTCGGCCACGGCGCCGCCCATGCCTTTTCCGTTCCCACTCTACTTCCGGCCAAAATTCCCTTGGAAAGTCGGGTAAAAAGTCCCCTATCCGACCAGCTTGAGCAGGTAGTTCAACCCATCTTCCCACTGACCGCCGGCAGGATCGGGAGGCGGAGCTGAGAGGAAGTGACGGACGGTGTACCCGCAGACCTTGCACCGGCGATAAAAATATGACCGCTCCCCCTCGCGCTCGATGCCGCCGATCTGCTCCATTTTCCGGGCACAACAGGCCTTTCCTTTCCCGGGAGAAACAATGCGCTTTGGATACATGTTGAGCCGTGGCTTCTCGTCAGTGTACTCCACAATCGTTCCCATTTTCTCCATCCTCACCCTTCCCGCTGCTGTCCTGATCAACTGCCCAGGGCACAGTGTCACGGCCGTAAGGATTCGGCGATCAGGCCAAGCAAGAACCCTAGGATGCTTATTGTGGTCGAAACTAATGCCAGCTCGGGGGCCGTCATGACGATTCCTCCATTCGCGCTGTTATTTTAGAGTAAAAATAAAAAGGCCCTCCCGGGCCGTGCTCCGCCCGAGAGGGCGTCTGAGTGTTTGGTGCGCCGTCGTTTGTGCCTGATGTGGGCCGGGAGACTATCCGTCGTCCCGGTGTCATGCTTCTCCTGATAAGGGGTTAGATAAATTCCTTCTGACAAATTGGCAGGCAAGCTATGTGCCAGCACAGACTGCAACGCCAGCTTGAACGCTCAAGTTCTTTGTTTGCAAGCAATTGCAATGAACTCGGCCAGGGGCATAGAGGTCGCTGAGTGGTCCTGAGAGAATGCAAGGTTTGCAAGATCATGTAAATGACCAGGCAAAGATTGGGCTGCGTGAGGCACGGTTAACGAAAGGGGAAGCTGATCTTGACACCCCTGCCCCAGTAGGGAATACTGAAGCCCGTCCGTACGTTCTCTTCCCAACTTCACAAGGAGAATCGTGATGGCTGAAAAGAAGATTATTGCGGTGGTGGGTGCAACCGGCGCGCAAGGTAGCGGTTTGGTCCGCGCCATCGTGGGCGACAAGGGTGGCGGGTTCGCGGCGCGCGCGCTTACGAGAAAGGTCAACTCTGAAAAGGCGAAAGAGCTTGCAAAGCTAGGTGCCGAGGTTGTCGCCGCCGACGTCGACGATGTCGAGAGTCTGAAAAAGGCGTTCACAGGGGCCTACGGGGCGTTCTGCGTCACGTTCTTCTGGGAGCACTTTTCGCCCGAGCAGGAGTTCGCCCAGGCGAAGGCCATGGCTACGGCGGCGAAGGACGCTGGCATCCAGCACGTCATCTGGTCCACCCTCGAAGACACGCGCCAGTGGGTGCCTCTCAGCGACAGCCGCATGCCCACCCTGATGGGCAAGTACAAGGTTCCGCACCTGGACGCCAAGGGCGAGGCCAACCGGGTGTTCACCGAGCTCGGCGTGCCGACCACGTTCCTGCTGACGTCATTCTATTGGGAGAACATGATCTACTTCGGCATGGGCCCCAAGAAGGGCCCGGACGGCAAACTGGCCTTCACTCTCCCGATGGACGACAAGAAACTTCCCGGGATCGCCGCAGAGGACATCGGCAAGTGCGCTTACGGAATCTTCCTGAAGGGAGATGAGCTCGTCAAAAAGACTATCGGCGTCTCCGGAGAGCAACTGACGGGTGCGCAGATGGCCAGCGCGCTCACCAAGGCGCTGGGTCGGGAAGTGCAGTACAACGCCATACCGCCCGACGTCTATCGAGGCCTGGGTTTCCCGGGCGCAGCGGATCTCGGCAACATGTTCCAGTACAAGCGGGACTTCCAGGAGGAGTTCTGCGGACCGCGCGATCCCGAGATGGCCCGATCCCTGAATCCCTCCCTACAGAACTTCGAGGAATGGCTGTCGAAGAACAAGGAACGCATTCCTCTCGAGTAGTTCTCATCACGGACCCACGCTCGAAAGAGCGGAGAAAGGAAAATCTTATGGCGACGCGCAACGCCGAGGCGATCTGGGAAGGCAACCTCAAGAGTGGCAAAGGCACGATGAAGCTCGGAAGCGGGGCCTTCGATGGGCCGTACTCCTTCCGGTCGCGGTTCGAGGACGGCGAGGGGACGAACCCCGAGGAGCTGATCGGGGCCGCTCACGCGGGCTGCTTCTCGATGGCCTTTTCCGCGGGATTGGAGAAGGCCGGGCACTCGCCCGAGCGCGTCCACTCCCGTGCCCTCGAGCTATGCCGGCAGGCGGAGGCGAGCTCGCAGCTGGTTGCCGTTCTTAGTGGGATCTCCCAGGTGCACACGGTGCGGGGCGAGTTCGAGATCGCGGACGAGCTCGGCGAGC
>JAPUFX010000033.1 GCA_027293415.1 Candidatus Methylomirabilota bacterium | reverse complement strand
GGGAGACTTTATAACCTACACGGGAGCAATGGCATTGCTGATTATTGTAGGGCTGGTTGGAGCAATACTCCATATAGAATCCGAGCTGATTCAGGGCAGCCTGATCGTGAAGGAGCGACTGTTGCGAGGCCCACCCGCTCTAGGGCCGCTATTATTCTGTAATGTGGGGATACTAGGTTTTTTGGTCCTTCTTGATCCCGTTGAAATGAGATCGCGTTGACGATCAAAGAGCAGCAGCCTTGTAACTTCCTTCTCCGATCACTCTACTGCCTCCCTCACATACTCATCGATTGCAGTGGAGACCGACCCAACCTCCCACAGCTGATTAAGCGTCCCAACAAGCAGCTCTAAAATGGATTTAAGCCGCACCGCGTCTATGATGGTGTCCATCTCCGCCCGAAAACTCTATCATAAAATTTCCATCTCCTTGTGATCCTTTCCAGGGCACCCTCTGCTCTTCATGTCCATGCCGCTTCGAATCTGTTTGGCTCATAGGCACATAGAGGATCGCTTTCCAGTGGGTCTCCACTTGTTGCATAAGCCCGCGCTCGCGAGCCCCCGCAGACCTCTCTAAACTCACACTGTCCGCACTTTCCTTTGAATGTAGTTGTCTGGCGAATATTCTGGAAGACCTCTGAATGTCGATAGATCTCGACAACGTCGGCAGTTCGGACATTCCCCGCAACCAGGGGGAGAAAGCCGGAAGGATAGACATCTCCAGTATGGGAAATGAACATGACGCCGTTGCCGTCCCGTATGCCGAATCCTTTCCCGACTGAGCTTCCTCGGATTCCGGCCAGGGGAATTCCTTCGGCCCGCAATTTCTGTATGGCTACACGGCGAAAATGCGGCGCCTCAGTCGTCGCAACGATAAAGGGAGCGTCCTTTGAAATACCGTAGAGCCAGTGATGCAGGGCTTCACACTGTTCAGGGCTAACTTCTCTTAACGCGCCGCCCCGACCCACCCCGATCAAATAAAAGAGGCTCCATCGCATAAGGCTAAGCCCTCTCACCAGCTTATATATGTCAGGGATATCTGCCTCTGTCTCCGCTGTGACGAGGGTATTGACCTGAAGGGGAAGCCCTTCAGCACGAGCATGTTGGGCCGCTTCGATGGTCCAGGCAAAGCAGCCTGGAACTCCGCGAAAGCTGTCGTGCCTCTCCGCAGTTGAACCGTCCAGGCTTAGTCCTATGCTCTCCACACCGCAAGCCTTGAAGCGCTGTAGGACCTCTTGCGAAAGGGCCTGCGTTCCGCTGGGGGCGACCGACACGTGCAAACCCAGTCTTTTCCCGTATTCCAAAAGATAGAAAAAATCTGGCCGCTTTAAAGGATCACCGCCGGTAAGCACCAGATGAGGTCCACGTCCCCCAAACCCTCGCAACTTCTCCAGCAGGCCCTTGGCCTCTGAGGTAGTTAATTCTCTAGGATCGCGCCGAGCAATCGCCTCCGCACGGCAATGGCGGCAGGCAAGGTCACAGGCCCGGGTCAGCTCCCAATAAATAAGAAATGGTGCCTGGGAATAGACCATGCGTACTGGTCTACGCTGGTCTTCAGCCCCTTCCTCTCTGTGCAATTCGAGTGATTGAACCCTCGCTGACACTGACCCCTCCTTCTACTCACAGCCCGAGGCTGGAAATACTCTTCCTCACCAGCGCTGCAGAACGTTCCATAAACCGCCTCTCTTCACCGATAAGGTCAACTTCTATGATCTTCTCTACTCCCCTCGCACCTAACCTGACCGGAACGCCGAAGTAGATATCCTTCAATCCGTACTCCCCATCAAGATATGCGGAGCAGGGCATGACCCGCTTTTTGTCTCTAAGGATAGCCTCAGCCATCTCAGTCACGGCCGCACCGGGGGAAACAAACGCGCTGCCAGTCTTAAGAAGCTTAACGGTCTCACCCCCAGCATTGATCGTCCTGTTAATGATCTTTTGAATCCTTTCACAACTGAGGAGCTGGGTAATCGGGATGCCCGAAACAGTACAGTAGCGGGGCAACGGCACCATCTCATCGCCATGCCCTCCTAGGACGAGGGCCTGAGTATCTTCGACTGACACCTGAAGCTCCTCAGCCACAAAAGCGCGGAAACGAGAGGAGTCTAAAACCCCTGCTTGTCCCACCACCCGGTTTTTGGGAAATCCGCTCACTCGCAAGGCCAAATAAGCCATGGTGTCCAGAGGATTGGTCACTAGGATGAGGATGCAGTCAGGTGAGCAGCAAACCACCTCTCGAACCACGAACTCGACAATTTTCCGATTGACATTGATTAGATCTTCGCGACTCATCCCGGGCTTACGCGCAACGCCTGAAGTGATAATCACAATGTTTGACCCGGCAGTCGCCTGGTACTCCTGGCTGCCCACTATGCGAAGATCGAACCCCCCAATAGGTCCGGACTCCCATAGGTCCAACGCCTTCCCTTCAGCCAACCCATCAAGGATATCTACAAGGACGATATCCCCCAGCCCTCTGGCTGCGAACCACTGAGCCACTGAAGCACCGACATTGCCAGCACCGATGATCGTGATCTTTACTCTGCTGAGCATGCTATCTCCCTCTCACCCTGGCCAAGGCCGCTCAGGTTGGTGAACCAGATGAGCCCTACCTCGGCAAAACCAGGAACGTCGCGATCATTGAAGGGGCGTGCACTGAGCAGACAAGCTGGTAAGAGCCGGTTTTCTCCGCAGCGAATTGGACATGGTACTCTCGCCCTCGATTCCACTTCCTCGGGGCGACGACTCTTTGCCCATCAGGATCGGTGATCCACACCTCGTGCTCATCACCATTGACAATGAACACAGTGAGTTTTACCGTATCGCCCTGGTGCACGGTCACGAAGCTCGGGGCGAACATGTAGCTCGCAACCTGCCACTTCTTGGGTATTTTCCTGTCGAGCTCGTCGGGTACCTTGAAGCCATATCCCTTAGAGAGATCCTTTGGGTTGACGGCAGGCGGCGCGAGCTTATCGGCCGTCGTCGCGCCCTTCACCTCCACGGCATTAACGAATATCGTATGGGTGGTGCCCACGTCCGCCTGACCCAGACTCACACCCGTCGAGAGTGAGAGTCCCAACAGCGTCGCTGCTGCAAGAACGAGAAAGAACAACCCATTAGCAGTCCTGCGAATGATTATCCGACCCATCGTCTTTTCCTCCTTTCCTGTAATATGGCTTTGCACACTCTCTTTCTTTCTTCCTTCCGCGGTAGAGAGGCCTGACCGCGTGAAGGCCTTTTAAACCTTCACCAGCTTCACGTTCGTGTCATAGAAGCTCGCGCTACCACGAATGGGATCACTGAGGCAAAGATTCAAGAAACCTTAAGAAAAGTCCGCCACTCCCTCTGAATATTTTTCCTCGTTTCCCTCATGGTAGCCTCCTGGTATCAAGTCCTTTAAGGAACCCTGGCTTCTTTTCCGCAAGCCTTATGCCAAAGTTGGGGCAATCTATAATTAGGTTCAGTGTATGGGCCTATGGGTGGAGGAAAATGGCAGGGAATCGCTTATAAAAACAGTGGATTGGGCAGACCCCTCCTGATCTTCTGAAAGACAAATCCTGAACCCAGGAGAGAATGCTCGCCCTGGTTTGCTCCCAAAATTGAGAAACTCAGCTCGCTCCAATTGGAGGATTAAGAATCTAGCCGTCGGGAAGGAGCTTCATCCTCCATTCCCTGCGTCCCTCTGTGACAGTCAAGGCATCAATGCCTTTTCAGTTCCAGGCCCACACCCTACCCGAAAAATTAGCTTCGAATGATATTCTCCACCTCATTCCCGGCTTATACCCTGAGCAGCTTCACATTCGCCTCAAAGAAAGAGACGCTTCCCCCTATCGGGTCCGTAAGTCCTGCCCGGCCGACGCTCTCATCCACTCGGTTGACCGGATTGCTACACAGCCCCACAGCCTTACGTGAATCGGGTTTTATCCTCACGCCATTGACCACAATCTTATCGCTGGCGCCATAGGCATTCCATTGGCCGTAGTGCCAGAAGACAGCCACAACCCCAGGCCGAATACCCTCGATGAGCTTAACTTCCCCCCTCCACTTTGGCCTTGGTGCCATCTCCGAGATCGACTTCACCCTTGGAGTTGGTTTTGGAAGTGAGCCGACCACGACCGCTGTCCCGGAGGCCCAGGCGTGCCCCATCACGCTTATTGATCAAAACCTTGTTGCTCGTTTGGAGTGAGTAGTTTGCCCAGTAGTTGCCGATAGTCCGGCTGTGACCGCCAAAAATCTCTTTGTATGTGAACAGTCGTAGCGGAAAGTCAGGATCGGAGATCACGTGCCCTTTCGCGTCCATGGGTGGGTCGTAGTGAGGCAACCCGTCGAAGTGCCTCCCGGTCATGCTGTTCTTTGCCGCAGCAATCTCTTCAATAAAGATGTTCACCATCTTCCCGAATTTGTGGGGAAGCAGGCGGCCAGACTTTTCGTATTTATCAAAGTCCTCGTACCTGCCACCCCGATTGAGAACGTAGACGATTTTTGCCCACTCTTCAGGGCGGAGCGCCCTCCGCCATTTTTTC
Organism: Candidatus Methylomirabilota bacterium; assembly: GCA_027293415.1. Taxonomy (NCBI): domain Bacteria; phylum Methylomirabilota (SeqCode); species Candidatus Methylomirabilota bacterium. Next base: position 1,577 of record JAPUFX010000033.1, on the reverse strand, counting down.
TCATCGAACACGGCCCTGGGCAGATGCCTCCTGGCTTTTCTGAAGAGCTCTATCTCTTGAGGAGAAGTGTCCGGGACGGCCTTCCCCTTCTTGTCGCCGAACGCGGTATTGGCGATTGCCTTGAGATAGAAATCCTCTGGCCGACGAAAATCCATGCCAGGGCCTAAGCCATCCTTCCCCACGCCTGGCAGACCCATTTCTTTGGCGGCTGCGCCTCAAAAAGAAATTCCTGCTAACATTCATTATTCGCTGTCACAGGGGAGGGCGTAGGGAAGAAATGACACTCACGTATCCTATCGCCTTCTCAAGTACCCCAAAGGTGGCATTGGAGGCGGATAGCAAATATGAACCGTTGAAGCGGTGGCCGGCGCGTATATCTACTACGGGATTTACGATTGTGGTCGAAAGGGACAGAGGATTTACAGACGAAGAAATCCCTGTGGAGTGGGTTGCTGTAGAAATCTAGCTCTTATTCATTAGTTGTCGCTCTATCTCCTCCTTCCTCTTCTGCCTCTCAGCAATCTCCTCGTAAAGCCTCGGTATCCGCTCCAGGAGATCCTTCCGCAACGCCTTCCCCCTATCGTACTCGTGGGTCATTTTTTATAGCATCAGGACTGGGACTCCTATCCACTCTAAGTTCCAGTTTTCCGAGACCACATTTTGGACAGGGATCTGATCGGGTCCATCCACTAGAAATCAGTCTTATGTCCTTGGAAATCGTTTCCTGGCGACGACGGAATACGCCCGCTCACATAGAAGAGATTATGCCCAATGCTTGCTGCGAGTCAGTAGACGTCAAATATCAATGTTAAGGCGCCGAAGGCCCCCGCGTTAGGCAATGCCAACCTTATTCGGTCGCGGTATTGCTGCAATCGTTGGATAATTTTCCCGGCCGCTTCTTCTTCAATTTCAACAAGATGTTTGAGGTCAAGGACCAGGCGTTCCTGACGTTTGGAAAGGGCTCGGCTTAGTTCTTCTGCCAGTCTGCCGGCACCCGCCTGATTCAAGGTGCCTTTCACTCGCACCCACACGATTTTTTCTGGCCGTAGTTCCACCTGCACCTGGTGTCCGCCGGAATCGTTGTCGCTCACTAAACGCCAGACCTTTGCTGGCAATGCTTCTTCAGGCATTCGAAAGGTATGCCGGATAAGGCTGGGATGCTGGAATAGTCCCAATTTCAGCGTCAGACCCGTCCATGCAGCCAGCCCCACCGCAGCAACGGATGCAAGGCGATTTGTCATGTTGGGAGGACCTAACGCATCCCGCAATCGGGTCTCCAGTTCAGCCATCCACTGTCGGATCCGCGGGCTAGGTGCGAAAATCCGCCCGGCCTTGAAAACCGCATGAGAGTGCTGCAGGTTCCGGGCGAAGAGTTGGGATTTCTTGCGTAGCATAGGATTGGGCGAGTTTCGAAGTTTCAGATAACCCAACAGCCGGGTCTCGACCCTACGAAAGATTGACGGCCCGAGTTGCTGATAGTCTTCCTCAAAACAATGTTCCTGGGCCGCCTCAATGGCTTTGGCGCTCATTGAGAGGTGCTTGACCATAGCCGTAAAACCTGTGCAGTTGCGGTAGTA
>JAPUFX010000032.1 GCA_027293415.1 Candidatus Methylomirabilota bacterium | reverse complement strand
AGGCACGGGAATTGCTGCGAAGGCAGACCAGGAGGTGGTTTGCTGTGGAAGATCGATCCTCATTATTAATAAGGCCCTGGAACCGATCGATGCGGACCGCGGTTGCGTATCGCGATCCGTCAAGCGAGTTAGAGCGACGTGGCTTCGTGGACGCCCTCCTCGAAGTGGTTCTACGTGACCTTTTCCCAGAGGAGTATCATCGCATCCGCTGGCGCTCGTTACGGGAGGTGTTCGAGATCGTGGAATGACTGCTGATTTCACCCTATCCAGGTGCTCCTGTACTTCCCTCACGCGAGATGCTGTGGGGACGGCTAGCCGTGGTTGAAGACGAGCAGGCAAGTGAGTCATGACGGAAACTATTTCGGGGACAGGCCGTACAAGAACAGAGGACGATAGAGGTTTTTTTGACTAGCGCTATGTTAGGGGCCTGAAAGAGCGGCGAAGACATTACAGGCTGGCCTTCATCCTGTTCTGGTCTACCCTCATGGGTTACTTTATTCAGGGACATGTCGTAAGCTCAGGGATTCTTATCGACAGGAGTATGCAGCCGACGTTAGCCAAGGAGGGCTATTATTTGATTAACAAATACATCTACTACTTTGTCAATCCCGAGCGAGGGGACATTGTGGTGTTTCGAAGAACTCCCGATGCCTCTATGGGATACGTCAAGCGCATCGTCGGGCTGCCAGGGGAGACACTGCTGATCAAATCGGGAGAGGTCCATATAAATGGCCGCCGGTTAGAAGAGCCGTACGCCATTGGCAAAACACATCCGGACCTTGCTCCCCATTCCATCGCAGAGGGGACCTACTATGTCCTGGGGGATAACCGATGGGTGAGGGAGGACAGCAGGGAGTTTGGGCCCGTTCCATTGAAGAAAATAGAGGGGAAGATCGCAGCGGACAAGCTATTCCCCTTCCGCTAAATGACCCGTGACATCTCCAAAAACTTTTCAACGTCTTTCTCTGTTCCCTTAAATGAACCGTGTCGTTCCATTTTTAGTGAAGCGACCGCAGCTGCAAAATTTCCTGCTTCGAATATCGGGGAAGATTTCAGCCGCTTGAAAAGATACCCCGCGATATATGTGTCTCCGCAACCCGTAGGATCGACGACTTTCTTTGGAGGAAAAGACGGGATCCGATACAGTTTCCCTTTTGAACAAATCAAAGATCCTTTGCTCCCCAGCGTGATGACGACCTCATCAATACCATACGTCGATAGTGTGTCGGCCGCTTTTTCCATGTGATCTTCCCCTGTAAGGATTCTTGCTTCTACTTCGTCGGCCTTCAGGATATTAACGTACGTCAGTCCTTCATTTTTCTCTCTCCAGTCACTGTACGTGATCGTCCCACCCCCAACGGTCCTCAAACACCCTTGTACATCCAATGAAACTTTTGATTGTTTTGAAAGAGCTCTCAATAAATCTAGCGAAATGTCCTTTTTCGTGAGGGGGCCGAGATGAAAATATCTAGGAGAAATCTGTGGCATTTCCTGAGGATGGAATGGCGCGGCAACAGACTTTACCGTTTGAATTCTTGAATTTGAATCTTTTGGGTAGATGTTCTCGAACGTTGTTGTTTTATTGCTTCTTGAATAGAAAATGTCAACGTCGTTTTCAATAAGATCGTCTAAAAGCGTCTTGTCGTTTTCAGAACATTTCGTAATTAAGGAGACATTTAACCCCAGGTTCTTGACTGCCATCGTAAAATAATATGCCACTCCACCAGGAAGCTGTTTCTCCACATTCTGAATCCGTATTAGATCCCTGGTGATATGACCAATGACACAAACGTCGAACACCATAATGCTCCCCCGGCCGGAATTAATCCTTGTCCATTCCTGACTCTCCGCTTTTTCCTATTTTCCCGCTCCTTCGGGGGCTTGCAGACAAAAGCGGTCAGGTTGGCCTGCAGGGACAATACCTGAAATATTCATATTGGGAAAGGCCCGGGGGCTTGACAGCATCTCGGGAAGGATCGATAATAAAATAAGAATGACCGGTTGGTCGGTCATTCCTGGATGGAGTTCGTAAGTGCCTATTATTGTTGATAAGGACAGAAAGCGGAGGGAAATTCTCGAGGCTGCAATGCGGGTCTTTGCCCGAGAGGGATACCACCGGGCAAAAATGAAGGCGGTGGCCGAGGAGGCCGGCATCGGCAAGGGAACCGTTTACGAATACTTCAAGAGCAAGACCGATCTATTCTTGGCCTTGCACGATCACATGTTGGCCGAGCTGAAAGCCTTCTACATGAAAGAACTTGAGGGCATCCGGCAGCCGGCCGCTATGCTCGAGCGATTCATCGCAGTTGCGTTTCAGACCTTTCGTCTCTGGGAGCCGTTCTTTCTGGTCTTCTTCGATTATTGGGCCGAGGGGGGCCGGGGGGAGCAGCAGACGCTTCTCCAGACGCGCCTGCGGGAGGCCTACGCGGTCGCGAGGAACGATGTCGCGGCCATCATTGCTGGCGGCGTCAAGGACGGGTCCCTCCGCTGCGACAACCCGCTGTTGGCCGCCGCCAGCATCCTTGCCACGCTCGACGGGCTGGTTCTTCAGTGGCTGTGCGACCGCGACGCCTTCGATCTCGACGCCATGCGTGAGAGCCTAACCCAGACGATCCTGCGGAGCCTCCAGCCATGACCCGGCGCCGTCTCTCAGTCCTTTTGATCTTGGCGATGGTCCTCGTGACCGCGGTAGGCGTCTATCTGATTCGGGCGGTGCAGGAGCCACGCAACTCCAAGGTGAAACCGGTGCCGGTGCCGGTGGAGGTGGCCCGCGTAACCCCCCAGGACTTCACCCACCGGCTGGAGGCGCTGGGAACCGTGCAGGCTATCCGGGAAGCGGCGGTCAGTGTCAAGGTCTCGGGGCCGGTGACGGCAATCCCCTCGGAGATCGAGCTGGGCTCCGCTGTAAAGCAAGGAACACTGCTCGCCAAGATTGACCCCACCCCCTTCCGGATCGACGTGAGCCAACGGAAGGCGATGGTGGCCCGCGCCCGCGCTCAGGTTCGCACCCGACAGGCGCAGATCGCACGACAAAAGGCCTTGATCCGTATCAACCAAGACAAGCTGCGGTTGGCCCAGGCCGAATATGACCGACTGAAATCCCTGTTCGACGAAGGGGGAATCGCCTGGGTAGAGGTGAAGGCGGTTGAGCTGGCTCTCCGCCGCACGCAGGAGGATTTCGAACGGGCCGACAGTGGCCTCCGTGAGGCGGAGGCGATGTATGAGGTGGCGGAAGCGGAAGTCGCCTCGGCCCAGGCGGAGCTATGGCGGGCGCAGAATGCCCTCGCGGACACCCAAGTGCGAGCCCCCTTCGCGGGCATCATTTCCGAGAAACCGGTCACCCTGGGAGAACAAGTCGCCCCGGGAACGGTCCTGTTCCGCCTCGCGGACATCAAGACCGTAAAGGTCCTGATTCGCATTCCTGCGGATGACGTCGGCTTCCTCCATCCCGGCGCGAAAGCCAAAATCACACTGAAAGGGTTTGCCGAGCCTTTCCAGGGGCGGGTCGAACACATCGGCCCCCGGGCGGACCCCGAGACCCGGACCTTTCCGGTGGAGGTCCTCGTCAAGAACCGCGGTCCGAGGCGGCTCCTGCCTGGCATGTTCGCCCGTGCCACCATCCCGGTCCGATCCTACCCACAGGCCATCCTCATCCCGCGCGCAAGCGTCGTGACCAAGGACGGGTCGCCAGCGGTGTTTGTCGCGAACGCCGAGCAGGAAATTGCCAAACGCCGTCCGGTCACCATTGCCCGCACCTTCGGGCCCCGCTACCTGATCACACGGGGCCTTGAGCCCGGTGATCTCCTGGTAGTTACAGGGCATCGCTTGCTTCGAGACGGGGCTGCAATTCGGGTGGTGGAGACACGGGAGCTGACGCCGTGAGAAGACTGATCGAGTTCTCTGTTCGAAACCCGGTCACGGTGAACCTGCTCACCTTGTTCGTCCTGGGGGCGGGGATAGCGACCTACTTTCGAATGCACCGGGAGCTGTTCCCCGAGTTTTCCCGCCAAGCAGTCCAGATCACGACCCAGTTCACGGGCGCCTCCCCCGAAGAAGTGGAGAATCTGATCACGGCCAACATCGAGGAAGAGATGGCAGATCTTGACGAGCTGGACGAAATGCTCTCGATCTCGCAGGAGGGCAGATCCGAGATCTTGCTCAAATTCCAACCCGAAACAGACATGAACCGAGCCCTGAACGACGTCCGGGCGGCCCTCGACGATGTCACCGACTTGCCGGGAGAGGCCGACGACCCCCAGGTCCGCGAGGTGAAGTCTACCTTCCCGGTCATCACCGTCTCGCTCGCCTCTGATATCGACGAGGCAACGCTCCGGGACATGGCCAAAGACCTCCGAGACGAGCTCCGCCGCATCCCAGGGGTCGCCACCGTCCGGATCCTGGGAATTCGCGAGCAGCAGATCTGGGTCGAGGTGGACCCTGCCCGACTCGAGCAGTACGGGATGAGCCTGGATGATGTCCGGGCCGCCATCGCTGCCCACAACCGGAACGTACCCGGCGGTACCTTGAAGACGCCCCGCGGCGAGATCCTGGTCCGGACGCTGGGAGAGGCTGCCGGGGCCGAGGAGGTCGAGCGGATTATCCTGCGGAGCGTCGCCACCGGAACACCCCTCACCGTGGCAGACCTGGCCATCGTTCACGAGACGTTCGAAGAGCCTACCACCATAGGGCGATGGGGCGGGCAGGCGGCCATCAACCTGGTGGTCATCAAGGAGCGCACAGGAGACGCCATTGACATCGCCGCCTCGGTCCGCGCCCTGGTAGAAGAAGTCCGGGACCGGCTGCCCGAGACGGTGACGATAGGCGTATACAACGACTTCTCAGTCTTCATCCGGAATCGCCTGAATACCCTCCGCTTGAGCGGCGCGATCGGGCTGACCATCGTCCTGATTACTCTATGGGTTTTCATGCGGGCCCGAATCGCCTTTCTCACTGGTTTGGGCATTCCCTTTGCCATGCTCGGGGGCATCGTCCTCATGTCGCTGTACGGGATCAGCCTGAATATGATCTCGCTCTTCAGCCTGATCCTCGTCCTGGGGCTACTGGTCGACGACGCGATCGTGGTGACAGAGAATGTCTACCGTTACGTAGAACAAGGGATGGATCCCCGGCAGGCAGCCATGCAGGGGACAGCCGAGGTGGCCTGGCCAGTGGTGGCGACGGTAACGACAACCATAGCAGCCTTTCTCCCCCTCCTCTTGATCCCTGGGACTATGGGCGTCTTCCTGGCCCCCATCCCGGTCGTGGTCACATTTGCGTTGCTCGCCTCACTCCTCCAGGCGCTGGTGGTCCTCCCCTCCCACCTGTCCGATGTCATCACTCCGGCCTACGCCCAGCGTGTTCGCCGCCGCGAAGTGGGCTGGTTGACACGGGCCCGAACCGTCTACGGCACCTTGCTGGCCATGGCGGTCAAATGGCGCTATGTGACTGCCGTCCTCATGCTCTGCTTCACCATCCTCCTCGGGACGACGGCCTGGTACCGGATTCCCTTCGTGCTCTTCAGGGAGTTTGAATCCTCCCAGTTCATGATCAACCTCGAAACTTCTTCTGCGGCCAAGATCGAGGATACGCTGGAAGTCGCCAAGCGCGCCGAGCAGGTGGTGCTCAACCTGCCGCCAGAGGAACTGAGGTCGGTCGCCACCAACGTGGGGATCACTTTTCTGGACGTGCACCGGGCGGAGTGGGGTTCGAACCTGGGGCAATTGCTGGTCGAGCTCGAGGAGGACCGCCGTCGCACCGTGGATGCGGTGATCGCGGATCTCCGCGGGGGCATGGCAGACATTCCTGGGATCACGAAGATTCAGTTCTTGAAGACTCAGACTGGCCCGGGGGGTCCGGCGATCGAGGCGCGGATCGTGGGGGCCGAGATCCCCGTGCTCCGGAGATTGGCCGACGAGGTGAAGGGCTTCCTGCGGGGCATTCCCGGCGTACGGGACGTCCGCGACGATTTTACCGAAGGGAAGGAGGAGCTCCAAATCACCCTCCTTCCTGAGGCCCGCGCCCTCGGCCTGAACTTGGGTCAGATTGCACGTCAGGTCCAGCAGGCGTTCCTGGGGGTGGAGGCCTCAACCATCCAACGGCGGGATGAGGACGTCCCGATCGTCGTTCGGTTCCCCCAGGCTGCCCGCCGCAGTCTGGAGACAGTGGCGGGGATGAAGATCACCCTCCCCTCGGGGGAGAAGGTATTCCTGCGGGACGTCGCCCGCCTGGAATCGGCGATCGGCACGAGCAAGATTCGACGGGACGACCAGAAGCGGACCATCACCGTGCTGGCCGACGTGATTACCCGAGAGGCCAACGCGTTTCAGGTGGCACAGCGGCTCAAGCGAGAGTTCGCCGATGTGGGCAGGAGCTTCCCGGGCTACCGGGTCGTCATTAAGGGAGAACGACAAGAGGCGGAAGAGTCGCTCGCCGCGATGCCGCAGGTCTCCTTGATCGCCCTTTTGCTGATCTACTTTCTTCTGGGCTCGCTCTTCAAATCGTTCATCCAGCCACTCATTGTGATGGCCGCCATCCCCTTTGCCCTAGACGGGGTTGTTATCGGTCACCTGATTATGGGAGAGCCCTTGAGCTTTCTGTCTATGATGGGGTTAGTCGCGCTCTCCGGGGTGGTCGTGAACGACTCGCTCATCCTGGTGGACTTTATCAACCGGGCCCGGAAAGAGGGGACGCCCCGGGACGAGGCGATCCTGAAATCCGGAGTGGCCCGCCTCAGGCCAGTTCTGCTGACGACGGTGACCACCGTGGGCAGCCTGGTTCCCCTGGCTTTCTTCGCCAGCGGCCAGGCCAAGTTTCTCTCCCCCATGGCTATCTCTGTGGTCTGGGGTCTGTCATTCGCCACCATCCTCACGCTGATCCTGGTCCCCTGCCTCTACGCGATGCTGGACGACCTCGAGGCGCTGCTCCGCCGCCTGCTCCCCTTGGAGGTCGGCCAGACCACCCACCAGCTAAGAAGCTAGCCTCACCCAGCTCAGCACCCCCCCAAAAGGGTCTCCTCGGCTATCCCCGTCCAATTTCCCCATCCAAAGTATCCGTTTTGTAGCATAACTTACTGTAAATGAATGGCTAATTAATATCTTAGTCTATATAACTAAAATTTCCTTCCTAGCTCTTGACAAATCTTAGAGACCTAGCTATACTATCTATGGAAGTTACGGGCGGCCGGAGTCACACCCATATGTATTGGAATCGGAAGGGTCGGAAATGGCCGACCGGTCGTTCGGCTGAACTTCGTAGTCGCACAACGAGACGTAACTCTTAAGGAGGTGACGAAGTGATGTTACTAGATCGCAGATGGACTCCGTTTGAGAGCATTACCACTTTTCCCCGCGAATTCGACCGGCTATTTGATCGAGTCTTCGCGGATCGCGACTGGTGGCCTTGGCCCCTGACCACAGGGACGTACGTCCCCCCTCTTGAGGCATACGTGGAGCGGGATCAGTTCCACGTCAAGGCCGAGCTGCCTGGGATCGATCCGAAGGAGATCGACCTGTCGGTCGATGACAACCAACTGACGATAAAGGGCGAGCGAAAGACTTCCGAGGAAAAAAAGGAGGAGGGCTACGTTCTGCGCGAGATCGCCCATGGCCGCTTCGAACGGACTGTGCGGCTGCCCGAGGGCGCCGATATCGAGAAGATCAACGCCCGGTATGACAAGGGCGTCCTGCACATCACGGTGCCTGTGAAGGAAGCCCTCGCTTCGAAGAAGGTCCCGATCGAAGTGACCGCGGGTGAGAAAAAGTAAGAGAACCCGTCCAATAGCTGCTGTGAACGTCGCCTGACAATCGGTCAGGCGGCGTTCTTTTTTTGACTCCAGCAGACAGCTTAAAAAAGACAACCCTCCCCTTCAGGCGCCAGCGTAAGACAGACCCACTCGCCATCCGACTGGCGCGTGAGCAATTGGAACCCGGAGGCCCTGGCTGCCGAACCGATCTCCTCCTCAGCTTCGACTAAGATCCCTGAAACGACCAGTCGGCCCTGTGGGGCAAGCAAAAATCGAAGGGTATCGAACAGGTGGGACAGGGTCTTGGCGTCGAGGTTCGCGAGGACCAGGTCAAAGCGCATTTGCGGCCTGAGGGCCTCGATCCCCCCATGAAGGAGCTTCAGGCAGCCTGCGGCCTTGTTGAGGGTGAGGTTTTTCTTCGCCGCTTCAAACGCGTCGGGGTCGGTATCAAGGGCGATGACCCGCTGCGCCCCGAGCATAGCCGCAGCGATCGCGAGGATCCCGGTCCCTGTTCCCATATCTAGTACCCTGGGTCCTTGCCTCTCCCCCCACTCGTCCATGAAGGGCTCCAGGGCTTCGAGGCACATCCTAGTAGTGGCGTGGTGCCCGGTTCCGAAACTCATCCCGGGGTCGATACGGAGGAGGAGCCGATTCTTGGGGAGTGATCCCACTTCCCAGGAGGGAGTAATGATGAGGCGTCTGCCAACGAATAGGGGCTTGAAGTATTCCTTCCAAGCCTGTCCCCAGTCTGTGGCCGGGACCTCGTGAACCTCGATTTGCCCCTCCGCCCCGGCAAGGTGCAGGGCGGCCAGGGCGCGCTGGTACTCCTTCAGCCGCGCAACGATTGCTTCGATCGGCGAGGTGCCGAGGAAGCTTGCCCGCATGAGGATGTCGGATGATCCTTCGACGGAATCTTCTGTGACGAGGCCGAGCGCTCCTTCAGAGAAAAGGAAATCGGCAAGCGCCTCCGTGGTCTCGGCTGTAGCGGTGATAGAGATCGCGACATACCCCTCCCCCATCCTTTACCTCCAAGGGAGATCCTTTTAGCCCGGATTATTCACATAGAAGTGAATAATCTGCCCTCCGGGCTTCGACTGAGCCCCGCGTTTGCGGGGCGTCGCTCAGGGCTAGCCTCCTGACTTCAGAACGAGAACCGTAAGGAGGGTAACACCCTGTCCACAACCTACTACATTTCGTCCGGAATAACCTGGACCTGGAGCTGTTCGCCGTTCCGCAGGATCGTCAGGCCGAGGAGCGAGCCGGTCGTCCAGCTCGTCAAGAGTCGGTGAATGTCGTCAACGCTGGCGACATTTTTACCGTTCACAGCGACGATCAGGTCGCCTTCACGCAGCCCGGCTTTGGCGGCCGGGCCCTGCTCTTCGATCGAAACCACTTCCACAGCCGTGGCAGTCTCTAGCTCAAACTGGCGCTGGAAACGGCGGCTGATCGGGCGAACTTGCCCGGCAATACCCAAGTAGGCGCGTTTGACTTTCCCCCGAGTGACCAACTCGCCCACCACCCACTTGGCAGTATTCACCGGCACGGCGAAGCTGATGCCTTGCGCCATAAAGATCATCGCCGTATTGATGCCGATGACACGGCCCCGGCTATCCACTAGCGGGCCGCCGGAGTTCCCCGGATTGAGTGGCACGTCGGTCTGAATCACGCTTTCGATCAGCCGGCCGGACTGGCTGCGCAGCGCACGTCCCAGGGCAGAGATCACCCCGGTCGAGACGGTGCTTTGAAACCCGAGCGGATTGCCAATCGCGATCGCCAACTGACCCACGCGTAAGGAACTGGAATCGCCCAATTCTGCAGCTGGCAGGCTGCCGGCCTCGGCGCGGACAACGGCAAGGTCGGTTGCCGGGTCGCTCCCCACAATGTGCGCCGACAACGTGCACCCGTCTGTCAGACTCACCTCGACGTTTTCCGCCTGCTCGACCACGTGGCTATTCGTCAGAATGAAACCATCGGGGGCGATAATCACGCCTGACCCCGCACCCTCTTGCCCAAAGCGGGGCGAGCGGGCCCGCTTCTTGACCCCAATACTCACCACCGCCGGGCCAACCTTTTCAACCACGCCGACAACGGCGCGCGAATAAGTGTCGAGGAGGCCTTCATCGTTCTCCGCACGGGCTGCGTCGACCGGCTGTCCGTTGCCGCCGGACTGCAACTGTTCACCGGCCAAAAGCCTTAACAGCCTTTCATTACCCTTGGCCATGATATCACCCCCGTGTGTGCCAGATACTCATTGGCTCTTGACTCTCAATTATGCCCGAACTTGATCCGGGGTTATACGACTGACAAAAGCTTCTCCCGACTCGACGCCAAGGCCGTCGGCTACGAGGTACTGACGACCACCACCTCAGCCTTTCGCCCAGTCCGCCCGCGCGATCACGTCGGTGAATGACGTCAAAGGGATCCCGAACCGCTGGCGGAGCGCCGGGATATCTACCGAGAACCCGACCTCATTGAGCCATTGGAACATGACTGCAAAGTCGTGTCCCATGGTGGCCTCAACCTGCTCGTCAGGCATTTGCTGGAACTGTATAGGCCGTCCCATTGTCCGTGAGAGATGGGCTGCTACCTCTGGCGGCGTCATTTCATCTCCGGCCAAATCGATGGCCTGCCCGATAAACTCGGCGGGACGGAGGAAAGCGGCTGCGCCAAACTCGCCGATATCCTGTACTGCAATCATGTGCAGCTTCTTGTCCGGTCGCAACGGCACCACTAGGACTCCTTCCGGAGAAGGAAGGAAGTACGTACCGAAATTCTCCATGAACCAAACCGGGCGAAGAATCGTGGCCGGGAGGCCAAGCTGGCTGATGTGCTGCTCTACTTTCCATTTGGTGTCAAAATGCGGGACGCCGGTGTTGCGGTTCGCGCTCCCCACCGACGTGTACACGAAGTGCTTCACATTGGCCTTCTTTGCCGCGTCGGCCAGTGTGATCCCCTGTTGCACTTCAACATCCATGCCGGCCTCAATGAACGTGGACACCGCAAAGACGCCGTCGGTCCCTTGAAGGGCCCGTTCACAGGTGGCCTTGTCGGTCAGATCCCCCTTGACGATCTCGGCGCCGGCCTTCGCAAGCCCCGCGGCCTTGTTCGGATTCCGGGTCAAGGCCCGGACCTTGTGCCCCTGTCGCAACAAACTGCGGGCGACGGCTCCACCCTGCTGCCCGGTGGCCCCTGTTACTAAGATAATCTTCGGCTGCGTTGCCATAGCACACCTCCCGTAGATGGATGGTAGCGATTGGTACCGGGATGATTAGAACCCTTGCTTTTGATAGTGCTGGGTCAGTCCGATGGTATCATTTGCCACCAGGCGGCCTATTGCACCGCTGGATTGGACGAGCAAGACGATGGTTCCATTTGGTCGCAGGATGAACCCTGAGGGGTGGAGGAAAAGCGGCTCCTCGTTGATGTAACCGCCGATGGTCGCCATGGTCTCTCGGGCATTGAGCCCGTAAAGGACTGGAAACGTGAGCGTATGGCGATCCACCATCTTTTGGGCGTCCTCTTCCGAGTCCACAGAAAGAGTCACCACCTGGGTCCCGATCTCTTTGAACCGCTCAATGTTTCTCTGAAAGTCAGCTAACTGCTGATTGCAGTAATGTCACCACTCTCCCCGGTAAAAGAGCAACACACCCCAGCTCCCAGCAAAGTCACCGGGGATCGCTATCTCACCGCCCTGCACTCTTCGCGCAACGATACTCGGAAACTGCTGGTTGTTCTCCAAACGCATGCTTTTCCCTCCCATCTTCGCAAGTGTGCGAAAGAGACAGTAGTTGCCTTCGCTTATTAGCCGCAGGACTGGCCCACCCCACAGGAAGAGGGTTGTTTCTCTTCCTCTTTTTGCTGGGGCTTCTGTTCCTGCTTTTCAGTTGTACCGCAGCAACATGACATTGCTTTCACCTCCTTTCTCGGTCTGCTTTCCAATTCGCTGCGTGGGAATCCGTTGAGCGTGATCCCTGTATGAGACGGTTTCACCCGTGCAATCAAAGCGATCCTCTGTTCAAGAGCGTTCACCGACAACTGCTTCCAATTGAGGTGCGTGTGTCAAAGAGTGCTCAGCCAGCCACCGTTCGGCATCAATCGCTGCCATAGCGCCAGTTCCAGCGGCGGTAACCGCCTGCCTATATACATGGTCCTGCACATCGCCACACGCAAAGACGCCGGGCACGTTCGTATAGCTCGAACCTGGACGGGTCAGAATGTATCCCACTTCGTCCGTCTCGAGCCGTCCCTTGAAAATGTCTGTGTTGGGCTTGTGCCCGATTGCTACGAACAGGCCCTTCACCGGCAGCGTGGCTGTTTTCCCGGTCTCGATGTTCTTGAGAACCAGCCCTTCTACTCCGTTTTCTCCCAGCACATCTTCGACCATCGTGTCCCACACAAAGGTGATCTTTGCATTGGCAAAAGCACGTTGCTGCATAATCTTTGAGGCGCGCAATTCCTCACGCCGGTGAATGACATAGACCCTCGAAGCAAAGCGCGTCAGAAAGAGGGCCTCTTCCATGGCGGTATCCCCCCCGCCAACAACGGCCACTTCCTGCCCCCGGAAGAAAGCTCCATCACAGGTCGCACATGCCGACACGCCACGGCCCAGGAGCCGCCGCTCGTTTTCTAGCCCGAGATATTTCGCAGAAGCGCCGGTTGAAATAATCACAGCATCAGCAAGCACGGGCTTCTCCCCGTCCACAAGCAGGCGGAACGGCCGCTGCGAAAAGTCCACTGCCGTCACTATGCCATAGCGCAGCTCCGCGCCGAACCGGACCGCTTGCGCCTCGAAAAGCTGCATCAGTTCCGGTCCGAGGATACCATCGGGAAATCCCGGATAGTTCTCGACCTCGGTCGTCGTGACGAGTTGGCCTCCCGGCTCGACCCCCTTGATCACCAATGGATCCAGGTTGGCCCGCGCGGCATAGACTGCCGCCGTCAGGCCGGAGGGACCGGTACCGATGATCACCACGGATCGACGCTCGGCATTGAAAAAATCCACACTCTCCTCCTACGTACCTTACACCGGCTGTAGCAGGGCATCGAGCTTTTCAGCGAGCACTCCCTTTGTGACCGTGCCGACCACCTGATCCACAACCTGACCATCCTTGAATAACAGAAGAGTCGGGATGGACCGAATGCCATACTCCTCGGCTAGGAGCCCATTCTGGTCTACATCCACCTTGCCCACTTTGGCGCGACCCTCAAACTCCGCCGCCAGCTCTTCGATCACCGGCGCGATCATACGACATGGACCGCACCAGCTGGCCCAAAAATCCACCAAGACCGGCTCAGGACTTTTGAGCACTTCGTTCTTGAAGTTTTCCTTGGTGAGCGTGATGTACTTCCTGTTCGGTGCCATTGTTCTGTTCTCCTTTTTCTCTAGGCAACGGTTATCTCTCTTAGACAAGTTCCCGCGTCGGTCGCGGGACCAACCTTGCCGATAGTGTAAATAGATGTGTTATCTGAAAAAGCGTTGGGAAGAAGCGCTCATCCCACTTGGGACGAGGTTTCCGATCCGAGGCCGGTGAGCTCCATTAGGCGTCAGGCTTTCCCTTTCTGGAAGCTGGCGGGCGACGGACAACTCTGAGGGACCTGACCTTCGCGTACGCCCAACTACCCAAGAGCGCAAAGCTCAAAGTCCCGTAGATCATGATAAATGTAAGAATGAACATGGTGTACCAGAGTTTCATCGTTCACTCCTTAGTCTCCGGATTTTCTAGCTAAGCCGCATCAGGCTCGGGGATCGCCTGCTCCCTCCAGATCCGCCTCGTCTCCAACAACTCCTCGTGCGGAGCAAAGCGGCGCACCGTATAACCGCAGACCCCACACCGTAAGTACACAAACGGCCATCCATGCTGCTCTTGGATCTCGCCGACCTGAACGGTAAAAGACGAACAGCAGTCACTCGGAACGGGCGGGGAAACGATCCTCGCCGGATAGGCGTTGATGAATTGCTTGTGGTTGCTGTATTCCACGATGGTCGCCATTATTCCTCCCTACTTTCACCAGGCCCCTTTACCTTGCTCTGTCCCCTCCTTCCCCTGTCCTATTAGATGCAGTCCGTCGCCAAAGGTTTCAGGGGGGTAACACTCTGGATTTCCAAGGGGTTGGGGCTCCACCCCGACGTCGTCCGGTGAATGGCCTACCGCTGCCTCTCGTCTTTGATGGTTCGATAATACGGCACTATCCCCGGGTCAATGCAGACCCGAGTGTTCTGTCACTCCTTCTTGCCTGGCGTGACTGAAGTTGAGGATGTGCTGGATGAGTGCGTCAGGTGCGTCCAGGGACAGAAAGTGGCTTGCGTCTTTTACGATCGTCATCTGCGCTCCTGGAATTGCTCGGTGGTTGGCCTCGCGCTCGTCAGGGCGGGACCAATCCCCTTCACCGTAGACTAACAACACAGGGACAGCAATCTTTGCGTAGTTCGCCCGGGCATCCTCCCACCCTGCCCAATGGCGCACGAGGGACATAAAAGCTCGATAATGATGGGGCCG
>JAPUFX010000031.1 GCA_027293415.1 Candidatus Methylomirabilota bacterium | reverse complement strand
TGCGGGCTCGGCCGCACCGGCAGGTTTCGATCCCGCCGCTGCGGCGGGCCTCAAGGCTAGCCCTGAGCGACGCCCCGCAAACCCGGGGCGGAGTCGAAGCCCGGAGGGCAGATTATTTACTTCTATGTGAATAATCCGGGCTAGGAGCGGGCGTGCAGGCTTCTGGCATGTCCCTTGCTGCGCAATCAGAGGGACAGCCCCCGAGGGGTCGGGATGGGAAAAGAACAGCGAGACAAACGGGAATACCCCCGAGTTTTCGTGGAAGGCAAGTCCGGAGGACGAGTCGCAGCCATTTGTGAGGGCTCACTCCTCAACATCAGTCTTGGAGGGGTGCTGATCGAGCATGTCCATGCCCTCCGCCCGGGTACCCCTTCCTTTGTGGAACTCGAGCTACAGGGGAAGCGAGTGAGGTTGCGGTGTCGGGTGGCTCGCTCCGTCGCTGATCGGACAGAGGTGCAACCGGATGGGGAGCGAGAGGTGATCTACCACAGTGGGTTGGAGTTTCTCGACGTCCCAGAGGAGACGCGGCAGGTGATCAGCGGTTACATCGGGTCAGTTACCCAAGGGAGACCCTCGAGGATCGAGACGGAGTCAGATCGAGAGCCAGACCCAGATCCAGATCAGAAGGAATCCCTGCTCGCCGATTTAGACAAACCAGAACACCTCGTGAAAGAGGCTTCGAAGAAATTCAAGAAGGATATGGCCCCTACTGACGGGACTGTGTGAGCAGGACAGAAGGACATTCGACCATGGCAGGCAAACTGTGAAGAAGAAACTGGGCCAGGTAAGCCGCACGAAGCTCGAAGATATTTACATTTCGCTCCGGGACGTCAGGGGAGCACTGCATATCGATGTGCGGGTCTACCGGCGCCCTGTACGGGGGGGGATGCCGTGGCAGGAATGGAGGGGGTGGCCGTGCCTCTTGACCTGTTCCCAGACCTCCTCCGTGTGCTGGTGGATTCCCAGGAGCGGCTCATCCAAGAGGGGCTGTTGCATACTTCGGGTGCGGAAGCCCCCCGCTACCTCAGGAGTGATCGCCGGGGGCGGCGCGTCCCGCTTAGAGTGCCGGTGGAATGCTGCCCCTGGCCGGTCGTGGACTCCCGAGTGCTGAGGGGTGAAACAAGGGACGTCAGCTCGGGTGGCGCGCAGCTCTGGCTGCCCGAATGCCTGCCCCTCCTCACTCGGGTAGAAGTCTTCATGCAGATTGAGGGGGCAGACTTTAAAGAATTGGCAGAAGTCGTGGGAGTCGGCGTGCGACAGACGCATGGAAGATACCGACACAGCATCCGATGGCTCGAACTGAACACGCAAGCGAAGGCTACCCTGTCCCAGTTGATCCCCACCATTTGAGGCATATCCTCCCGTCAATGCCCTTCTGATCTTGCCTTTCGCTTAATTGACAGCCCATCAGAAATTTGGACACCCTGAGGAAATAAAACTGGACAGGGGGGGCGTTTGGGTATTATAAGTAGCCCGCGCAAGCAATCTCTGTAATGCCGCTGAGGTCCTAATAGGGTAATTTCAGACACAACCCCGACCAACTGGATGGCCATTGTGCCTAAGCTGGACGCCAAGGTCGCACAGCTGCGTAACCGCCTTCGTGAAATGGGGCGGGTGATGGTCTGTTTCTCGGGAGGCGTGGACTCAAGCTTCCTGCTCGCTGAATCGGTTGGCACCCTGGGAGAGGGTGCTGTGGCACTCACAGCGGTTTCCCCGAGTCTTGCTCCCGATGAAAAAATCGCCGCGCAGCTTTTGGCGGAACAGCTTGGGGCGCGCCATCTGCTTGTCGAGACGCATGAGCTCGATGATCCCCGCTATGCCGGGAATCCGATAAACCGCTGCTACTTCTGCAAGACCGAACTGTACAGCATGGCCATTGAACAGGCCCGCGGGTTGGGGATTCCATTCGTTCTTGACGGATTCAACGTCGATGATCGGGGCGACCACCGCCCCGGGCGCCAGGCCGCGCGCGAATATGGCGTGCGCTCCCCACTCGACGAGATCGGATTCACTAAGGCTGATATCCGCGAGGCGGCCCGTCGGATTGATCTGCCGGTCTGGGACAAGCCTGCCCTGGCGTGTTTGTCCAGCCGGTTTCCGTACGGGACCGAGATCACGCCTGACCGCCTCACACAGGTGGCGCAGTGCGAGCGCGTCCTACGGGAATTGAGTTTCCGCGTCTACCGAGTTCGGTATCACGATACAGTCGCCCGCATTGAAGTTGCGCCGGAGGAGGTGCATCGACTGTTCGCTCCCGAGGTGCGCGGCGAGATCGTTGGACGCTTTCGGGCAGCAGGCTTTGTCCATGTCACCGTCGACCTGCAGGGGTACCGAACCGGGTCCTTGAACGAGGCCGCACGGGCCGCGGGCGGGAAATTGAATGTGTGGAACTTGCGTGACAATGGAGAAGGGAGAGAGGGAGCGCCATGAAGATCGAACAAGCGACTGCCTCCACGATTACAGAACTCTGGGGTAAGGTAGAACCACGGGCACAGCAATCGAAGTGCCTGGAGGAAGCCGCACAGGAGCTGGCCACTGCGCTGCACACCCAGTTCCAGGAATCGGTGGCTTTGGCTCGGGTCTATTTTACGGTTCCTTTCGGCACGTTACCCGGGACGAACAAGGCGTTTGTTCAGAGCCTCGCCGAGTCAGCCGGGGCCGCGGCCGATTTGAAGGCCACTACGCCGGTCCTCTCGCTCATCGGAACCCACGGCCAAGAGGCGGACTGGAACGACCGCCGCAAGTCCAAAGGGCATGTCGGGATACCTCTGATTTCTTCGGCTTTCGTCGACGCCATTCCGATGATTTCCCGTCTACTCAAGGAGCTGGGTGTCCCATTGGACTGGGTTGACACCCAGGATGCAGAAGTCATAAAAAAGATGGACCGCGCGGCTGGCCTATTCTTCGTCGAGAATGCCGCCGAAGCTTCGGATCATCAGGGGAGGAAGATCATTCCGGCGCAAGACTTTGTTTCCGGCTATAACGTGAAAAGTGTCTTTGGTGTGGGAGGGGGGTACGCTGGCGGCCAGATGCTGGTCATTGTTCTGTTCTGCCGTAATCTTATTCCACGAGCCGCTGCTGAGCGTTTCGTGGCACTGAGGGACGCGTTCAAAGGTAACACCAGCTCTCTCGTCGAAACCGCGAAAATTTTCTCCGCAGCGTAAAGGGTCAGATCCCACTGACCGAATGGCGTATTGCGGGGAGAGGCTCCTTAGGACTTCATGAGTCTGTCTGCGTTGATGGCGTTCGGCCTATTCCTGGGAATGGAGCACGCTCTCGATGCCGACCACGTGGTGGCCGTCTCCACCATCATCAGTGAGAGCCGGAGCCTCATCCGGTCCTTGCTCATCGGCATTGTCTGGGGCATCGGCCATACGGCGACTCTTCTCGTTGTTGGCCTTTTCTTCCTCTTTTTTGGGATTACGCCGTCCCCGTAGGTGGCCTTCTCGGCAGAGTTTTTGGTCGGCATCATCCTCATCCTCCTCGGGGTTCAAATTCACTGGAAATATAACAAAAAGCGGACTCACGCCCATTTCCACCGTCATGGTGACGAAGTGCACATCCACTTCCATTCCCATGAGGCGACGAACGCTCATACCCACGAACACCACGGGCCTCGTATGCGAAAACCTCTGTTCGTCGGCTTGGCTCATGGCGTAGCCGGCAGCGCGGCCTTGATGCTCGTCGTCCTCAGCAAGATTCAATCCCCGTTCGTAGGAGCCTTTTATATTCTTGCCTTCGGCCTGGGCTCGATCTTGGGGATGCTGGTAATCAGCGTCTTCATTGGGCTGCCTTTCCTCTTGACGGTGGGACGCTTTCAACGGTTCCACGCAGGGGTGGGGCTCGCTGCTGGTCTTCTCTCGATCGTCCTAGGGTGCTCGATCAGCTTAGAAACCCTGTGGCTCTTGTGACAGTATCGAGCCTCAGCAAGAAGCGGCCTCGCACCAGCATAATGATCAGTTGTTTCTTCGGAAAAAGGAAACGCCCTCCCGAGCCGTACTCGACCCGAGAGGGCGTCAGGATGCACCAACGATTGTGGCAGAGAACTAGGGGCTGACCATTACTGGCTTCACCGTTGTGTTGATGACCTCTCTAAGCACCGCCGCGCGCCCAACCCTGTCCTTGATCAGGTTGATCCTGCTGAGATACTCCTGCTCCAACTCTGCACCGACCCCCACAAGCTGATCATACCTCTCCGAGGCTTCACGATGGGTGCGGTCTTGGATCTCGGTGACTTTGCTCTGGAACTCCTCCGGCGAAGTTTCCCGACCCCCGTTGAGCACTTCCTCGGAGACGGCCCGGATCTCCTTTCCATAATGGTCGATGAGTTCCCTCAAACCTGACAAGGCCTGCTCCAATTGATCCATCCATCGCCTCCTTTCCCCGTGCAGGTTCGTTTCGCCTCTCTCCTCTTGTTGGAACGACTTTGTCCAAACGTGTTTCCTTGCCTGCTGGCGGAGATCTCGAACGCCTCAATGGTATGCGTCGCGCCCCCTGCAAGGCTCTCCTTGAATGATCTGTTCCCGTTGTTGCACCCGTCAATGTTCGAGCAATTCTTTTGGTGGCGAGTGCCGGTACCGACGAGTTCGACGCGATGATGTCTCGCGTTGGTGGTATGGCCGGTGTTATATTCTTTTGGCCTGGGACATGTCAAGGAAAAAAACAATATATAGTATGACATCTTTGAATAGTGTGCCACATATTGGGTGGTCTCGGCCGACATTCGTGACGACCCCGTGGTGAGATCAGTGTCTTCGAAAAGGCAAAACGCCCTCCCGGGCCATCTGCGACCCGAGAAGGCATCTGAGTGCTGGGGCGCCATTCCCCGAGGGAGGTTACTCCTCCCTCCCCTCAAAGACGAATTGGTGGCCTTCGGGGGTGTCTTGCCTCGCAACGTGCAGGATCACCCCCCGAGGGAGCTCGCCGATATTCGGATCCTTTACACTCCTGGAGAGGGCTCTCAGTTTCCTCTACTGGATAAGGGTGTCAAGCGCAGGACCGGAGCCCCTTATTATTCTTGGCATCAGGGGGAACGGCTTGTAACGTCACGATATACGGGCAACGATCCCGGCTGAAGGTGTCTCGGATCTTTTGATTGCTTTGACAGCCCCCAAAGGCTTCGCGAGCCTGCGAGGGCTCTTTTTTTTCAGGGAGCCCTTCTCGAGGAGGAACCGCGATGTCGAGCACGGGATCCGTCGGAATACTCCCCTTCGGAATCCTTACGGAGGAAGGGGGGACACGGCCGGCAAAGCGGTACGGGGTCAAGCCCTGGGTGGCTTTTGGCGCTATCCTCTGTGCGTTTATTTCACCGATGTCCGTCCACGCCGAATCACAGGAGGGAGAAAAGGAGATGACGGTTTCAGCAGGCACGAAGGTCTCCATTGAGTATACCCTCAGGCTGGAAGACAAGGCGGTGATAGATACGAATGTTGGTTCTGATCCGTTGACCTATGTTCACGGATCTCAACAAATTATCCCCGGATTGGAGAAGGCGCTAGAGGAATGAAGATGGGTGATAGTAAACAGGTTACGATCAAACCGGAGGAAGGCTATGGCCGGGTCAACGAAGAGGCCTTTGTTGAAGTAAAGAAGGAGCAGGTTCCAGAAGACGCGCTCAGAGTCGATGCACAGCTCGAGGGCCGCGATGCCAGCGGCCGGACTTTTCAGGCCCGGGTGGCAGAGATCAGGGACCAAACGGTTGTGCTGGACTTCAACCATCCCCTGGCTGGCAGGACCCTCTACTTCGATATGAAGATCCTGGAGATTCACAAGGCGTCGGCCGAATGATGCCCACAATAAAATTTCTTGACAAGCGAATGGGAGAGAGGTAGAGTACGTTTGCCCCAAGGGGTCCAAAGGAAGTAGCGGAACCCGAAGGTCGTAAACCTGTCCTGGGCCGGGGAAGGGGTTGTGAGCCGAAAGGCGAGCAGAACCGGATTCGGAACGGGAGGGGGATGAAGGCCACCGGGAGCTGGGAAACCGATGGGTCACTTGGGGCGCTACTATTTTAAACGGCTTTTTTCCTCACCCTTCCCCTATCTGATACGCTGGCCTGCTCCGAAACAGCCTGCGCCACCCGCACCTGGATCCCTTCGACCCTCCATCCGATCTTTTCCGCCGTCCCTTCTGCGATAGAAGAGAGGTGCGCCCAGCCTTCCAAGACCAGGTCTCCCCGCTGGTTCTGGCAGAGCAAGCGGAACTTGAGCGAACCTTCCTGGGTTTTTTCCTCCGCCACGTTGATTGCTTGGCATTTCAGAGGGGAAGGCGTGTTTCAGGCAGGGATTCGAAACAGCAAAGAG
The DNA here is from genome assembly GCA_027293415.1 of Candidatus Methylomirabilota bacterium. Taxonomy (NCBI): domain Bacteria; phylum Methylomirabilota (SeqCode); species Candidatus Methylomirabilota bacterium. Next base: position 4,951 of record JAPUFX010000031.1, on the reverse strand, counting down.
GAGGAGTCGAATCAAGCGGTTTTCACCTCATTCACCAGCTTGGTTAGAGAGTCTCGGGCATCCCCAAAGAGCATGAAAGTCTTCTCGTTGTAAAAGAGCTCGTTGTCGATTCCGGCAAAGCCCGGATTCATGCTGCGCTTGAGGAAAATGATGTGTCGGGCATTGTCGACGTCCAGGATTGGCATGCCGTAGATGGGGCTGTTCGGGTTGTTCCGGGCAGCCGGGTTCACCACATCATTCGCACCGACGACTAAGACCACGTCCGTCCTTTCAAACTCGCTGTTGATCTGCTCCATATCAAGAAGCTTCGGGTACGGCACGTTCGCCTCTGCCAACAGCACGTTCATATGACCCGGCATGCGCCCGGCCACGGGGTGAATGGCGTATTTGACCTCTACGCCTCGCTTTTCCAGTAGCTCGTCCAATTCCCGCACCTGGTGCTGAGCCTGGGCAACGGCCATTCCATAGCCCGGCGCAATGATGACCGAACGGGCATAGGCAAGCAGGATGGAAACATCCTCTGCGGAGATCTCTTGGGCGGACTTTCCGCTGGGCCCTACCGTGCCACCGGCTAGGGCTACCTCACTCACCGCACCGAACCCGCCGAACAAGACATTGGTGAATGACCGGTTCATCGCCCGGCACATGATCTGGGTCAGGATAATCCCCGATGCGCCCACCAGGGCACCGCTAATAATCAGGCCGTGGTTCGAAATCACAAACCCGGTCGTTGCAGCCGCCAACCCTGAATAGGAGTTCAGAAGGCAGATGATGACCGGCATGTCCGCTCCCCCAATCGGGATGACGACAAGCACGCCGACGATCAGAGCCATGACGTTCATCGTGATGAACACGCCCGGGTGGCCGGGCGAGATCAGCAGATAGGCGCCCATCGATGCCCCGGCCAGGAGCAGGATCAGATTGAGCAGGTGCTGGAATCGGAAGAGCACCGGTCGGCCGGGGATGATCTCTTGGAGTTTCCCGGCGGCCACAATGCTTCCAGAAAGTGTTACCCCTCCGATGAACGTACTCGCATAGATGCTGACCGCGGTGTCCAGAGGAAGGGTAGCTCCGGGTTGCATGAGCCGATGCCACACGGCCGCGGCAACAAGCTGCGAGGCCCCACCGCCAAGGCCGTTCAAGATCCCGACCATCTGCGGCATGGCAGTCATCTTAACCGTGCGGGCCATCCAAAGGCCTAGCGCCGCCCCGATCACGCTTCCGACGACGATCCACTGAAAGCTCAAAATCTGCTGGTCAAAAAGGGTGGCAACAATCGCGATGAGCATGCCCACCGCGGAGAGCAAATTCCCCTGCCGCGCCGTGGCCGGCGTAGCGAGACGCTTGAGGCCGATGATGAAAAGGGAGGCGGCAACAAGATAGGCGAGCTCGATGAAACCGGTCATGATCGCTCAGCCTCCGGCCTCTTCTTGAACATCCGGAGCATCCGGTCGGTCACGACGTAGCCGCCGACCACGTTGATCATTGCGAACACCACCGCAGTTACCCCGAGGATTGTCGCGAGTGTCGTGGCTCCCATCCCTGCCACGATCATCGCACCGATGATCGTGATGCCCGAGATGGCGTTCGATCCTGACATCAGTGGAGTGTGCAACGTGCTTGGAATCTTGGTGATGACCTCGAAGCCCACGAACATCGCGAGCACGAAGATGACCAAGAGAATAACCAGGCCTTCGCTCATTGCTGTCTCACCCTTCCCTCATGCGTGATGCATGTATCGTTGGTGATCGGGTCATTGAAATCAAACTCAAGTTTCCCGTTGCGTACGATTTGAAGCAGGAAGCTTGAGATGTTCTTTGAATACATCTGGCTCGCATGCACTGGCATGGCACTCGGGATGTTGAGCGGCCCGTGGATGGTGACGCCGTACCTTGTTACAACACGGTCGGGCTCGGTCAGCTCGCAATTCCCACCCGCCTCTGCAGCGAGGTCCACGATCACCGAGCCGGCCTTCATATCCTGGACCATCTCGGCGGTGATCAGCACGGGAGCCCGTTTCCCTGGGATCAATGCCGTGGTGATGACGATATCCGCCTTCGGGACATGGCGGCGAAGCAACACCTTCTCTCGCTCGTGTGATTCCGCCGTCAGCTCTTCCGCGTATCCGCTCACGTCCTCCGTCTTCCCCCCCCCTAGATCGAGTTCAATGAAGGTGCCGCCGAGACTTTCCACCTGTTCCTTAACGGCCGGCCGAATGTCGTAGGCCTGGACCATTGCCCCAAGACGCCGAGCCGTTGCGATGGCCTGGAGCCCGGCCACGCCAACTCCCAGGACCAGAACCTTGGCCGGGGGAATGGTTCCCGCCGCCGTCACCAGCATCGGAAAGAATTTGCCTAGCGAGCTTGCAGCAGCGAGCACGGCCTTGTAGCCCGCAACTGTGCTCTGCGAAGAGAGCGCATCCATCTTTTGGGCCCGGGCGATGCGAGGGATGAGGTCCATGCTGAAGCTCGTGATCTTCCGCTCTACCAAGCGGTTGACTAGGTCTGGGTGGCTAAGGGGCTGCAAAAAGCTGATGAGTACGGTGCCTTCCCGCATCAGCTCAACCTCATGCTTGCCCAGGACAGGATTGAGCGCGGGCGTCTGCACCTTGAGGACTACGTCCGCCTCCGTGAACAGAGCGACGGGATCGGACACGATCGTAGCCCCGGCAGCCTCGTAGGCACGATCCGGAAAAAATGCACTTTCTCCGGCTCCGGATTCGAACAGGATCTGCGGTCCCGCCTTTCGCAGCAGGCCAACAGCATCAGGGACCAGGGCCACCCGATTCTCACCGACTACGATCTCTTTGGGGACCCCGACTTTCATGCAATTCTCCCTCGAACGATTCTCCGCCTAGTCGTACAGTCGTTCCGGGCCTGATTCTACCACAACACTTCCCCCAGGCTAAGATCGCGTGCCATCATCTGCGAATGTCAAGCTTTCCCTAGCGGTTAAGGGTGCCTGAATAGGAACGGGGACGGAGGGCATGGTACTGTGACCGGAGGGAGTTTTGCCGTGAGGGAGCCGAGTGGTCCAAATTGCTTGGATACGTTGACGTCATGAAGCTCTTGCCAGAGGTCCCCATGAGAGTCAAGAGCTGATGTAGACCGTAGCTTGAGGGCATTCCCTTAAACAAAGTGAATAAAATCCTTGGCGTGACCGCTATCTATCTCCCGTAATGTAGTTTTTGAGCTGCTTTATCAAAAAGTCCTTTTCGGCGAGTTCAGCCTTGACCACGTCGCCGATGGAGACGACGCCAACCACCTTCTCATCGACGACTACGGGAAGGTGTCGGATATGTTTGTCCGTCATCAGCGCCATGCATTCTTCGATGGTATTTTCTGGGCGTACAGAAATCACCTTTGGGGTCATAATCTCCCTGACGGGGGTGTCCAGGGAGGATTTCCCTTTGAGAATGACCTTCCGGGCGTAATCCCTTTCCGAGATAATGCCAACCAATTTCCCCTCCTCAAGGACCAGTAACGATCCCACTTCCTTTTCCGCCATGATTTTCAAGACATCATACACCAGCGCATCGGGTGTTGTGTGCCATATGTTATGTCCTTTATCTTGCAAAATATGCCTGACGGTTTTCATCGCTGATCATCTCCTAAGATCTCTTTCTGCTAAAGCTTGACCAATGCTTTCCTCCGGATGGACCGTCCGCAACTGCTGAAAATGGCTGGGCAAGGTGTTAAAGTATCCTCCACTGGTCAAATTGTGTCAAGCCGCGGTGCTGGTAACCTCGGCGGCCCCTTCCGGTCGGGGACCGTAGCCCACATGTCCATATCAGGTGCCCCCGGTCCGCAGGAGCTTCCACGTATCCTGCTTCAGGCGTATCAGGTCCTTGGAGTCGGCGCTGCGGTAGTAGCCTCGAATCCGCCCAGCCCGATCCACCAGGACGAATCGATCACTGTGAATCACCGGTTTTTTCCGGTGCTCGCCAATACCATGCGCCCAGGCCACTGCGGGACCAAGCCATCCCTCCGGGACCGGCCTGCCTCGCGGTTCCGGATCGTCGGAGGCTTTTGCATCGTCGGGGTCGAACACGAGCAACTTGAATCCCTTTTGAATCACATGGTATATGGCCTTCTTCTCTCCCGTGAGGAATAACCACCGATCGCGATCTGCACCGAATTTGGCGGCATAGGAGGCGAGGACGGCCGGGGTGTCGAATTGGGGGTCGACGCTGAATGAAACCAGGCGGAGCTCGGGTTCGTCGGCGAATTCGGTCTGAAGCCTCGCCATCACCGCGCTCATCAGCGGGCAGGCATCTGAACACCGTGTCCAGATGAGGTCGGCAATCCAGACTTTTCCCCGGAGGTTGGCCAGCGTGACCAGCTTGCCACTCCGCTCGATGAAGGTGAAGTCCGGGAGCCGCCATGCGTCGCGCCCTTCCAAAAGCATGTTGCGTTGCCTGCCCTTCACGGCATGTGTGTTCTCAATGTTGGGGGCAATGGCAACGGAAAGGGCAATCACGAGAAGGCCGGAGGCCGCAACGAACACAAGGGCCCCGAGAACACGCTTTTGTCTCAAGCTGCGTTTCTTCATGATGCTATCCGGTCTGGTGTTGCCTCCCCAGTACCCTTGGTTGCGCTAGTCCTCTTCCTTTGTGATCTTGTTGATCACGATCATTGGCCCGTCGATCGTAAACGAAAACCCCACGCGATCACCCGTGTTGAGGTCCTCGATCAAGTCAGGCGAGGTGACAAAGAAGGCCATCTTCATCGGAGGCATACACCCTTCGATTGCCTCGTGGTCCAGAAAGACCATCTTCCGCTCTGCATAGTAGGGAGAGTACAGTTCCCTCTCCTTGCCACTCCACACCAAACGCGAGCCCCATGAATACTGGCCAGAGGACAATGGCAAGGGCACCCGCGCGCACGCTCCGCATCCATGAGTGGCGGGAACGAGACATTGGGCGCATCCTCGTGTCGTCCATCATCGATAT
>JAPUFX010000030.1 GCA_027293415.1 Candidatus Methylomirabilota bacterium | reverse complement strand
ACGGTGGCGGCCAAGCCCGTGGAGGACACGGCGGTCACCAGGTCCAGTTGGTGGTATTCGGAGCGGGGCTGGAGGTTTTCGGGACCATCGAGGATGTGTGTGGAGACCGATGGCGGCGAAAAGACATGCCACTCCGATCCTGAACCATCTGAAAAATGAAAAAGCGTCTCGGGAACCGCCCTGCACCTTGATCAGTTGAACAGCTGAAGTATGCCAAAGGAGGTTGGGGGTGCTCAAACTCCTTCGGGCCGGGGCGTCCAGCTGGCCGCGGCTTTCAGCTTAAGAAGGGAGGAAGCATATGCACAGTTGCCACTGACTTCACACAAGGTTCCGAACGAGAAGTGAACGATCGTTAGAACGGATAGACTCACTACTCTCAAGGAGGTATATGAATGAGATCCCTTAAAAGGCTTCGAATGAGCTTCCCGTTGTTCCTTTCATTAGTATTCATGGGCCTGACCGCCGCGCTCATACTCTCCGGGTGTGCGGGCCCGCAGGCCCATGCGGACATGAAGACGCAGGGGATGAAGGAAAAAATGAAGGAGCTACAGCAGTTGGCGCCAGCCCGCGGTTACCTTGATGCCCACAAGGGTGTCCAGAAACCGTTAAGTGTGCTGGGTGGCCCGATCACGGTGCAGATCACCCAGACCAAGGGGGGCGTCTTTGTGGCCCTTCCGGACAACCGGCGAATCGACAAAAACGTGTTTGGGACACCTGCCCTGCCTCGCGGTTATGGCGGAACGCCCGGCATCAATGGCCTACCCCCAATGCTCCGCGCCACGGAGGGGAATGGCTACACGGTGATGAAAAAGAAGTCGCCGTTCGGTGACAAGCACATCGTAATGGCCGACGGGAACTTGGTGTTGAAGGGGATTGACGCCACGGCCACGGACGCGGCCCGCAGCGACGACTCGGTGCAGATGCGAGCCAGTTGGAAGGATAAGGCCGGCAATACGTACATGGTGAAATGCTGCAAGATGCTGGCGACCCACGGCGTGGAGTTCCCGACTTTCGGCGGGGTTGTGACCAACCATATCCTGCACGGGTTCACCCGCGTCGGCACCGGATTGATGCCCACTGAGTTTACATACTTTGCCTTCTGGGGGATAGGTGAGGTGAGCAAAAACGGCAAGGTGCTCGACAAGCCGCGTCTCATTCACGGCATGCTCACGGAATACGTGCGAACGGCGGGCTACAAGCTGGCCTTTGACGATGAGGTAACACCCACCAGGGTGCATTTTCACCTCATGGTCCCCCCGATGCAGCCTTTGATGAAGGAAGGGCGATTTGTGCACAACGCGGTCAAGACCGGCTTTGCCCTACCCAATGGGATGGAACTGCCGTTCTGGCACGTCATGTTTGAAAACTTAGAGATACAGGCTGAACGTGGCTAACATCTCGCTTGGCGCACTGAAGGCGATCCGGAGACCGGCCGGGAAATTTCCCCGGACCGGTTTCCGCTTTGTCCCTCTGCTTCTGATTCTGGTGGTCACGGCCGCTGGGGTTGGGCTTCAGCAGTCCAAGGTCGTCGCGGCGGACCCGGTGGCCGTGGTCGAGCTGACCAATCAACTGACGTACACGCCGCAAAAAGTCACGGTAAACGTCGGGGACACGGTCGAGTGGAAAAACCGCTCTCTACTCGTTCATACGGTAACCGCGGACCCTGTAGTTGCGACTAAGCACGAGAGTGTCATCCTGCCCAAGGGGGCGGAGCCGTTTGACTCCGGCAACATAGACCCCGAGAGTAATTTTCGGCACACCTTCAAGGTCCCGGGTACGTATCGGTACTTCTGTATCCCCCACGAGGGGGCAGCGATGGTGGGTGAGGTCGTGGTGAAACCAGCGGCTACTTCCCGGCGTACTTCCTTCGTATCCGGCCTAATTGCGACAGCATCCATTTGGGCATGGCGCTAACGAACCAAGCGTACCTCTTTACTGGGTCAAGACGCGTCTCTTTCGAGGGCGCCAGATGCTTCGGAAACTGTTAAGGGATTACGGAAACTGAGATGAAACCTTTTGACTGGCTCCGGCATCTAACCAAAAGAGGGAGCAAACCATGAAATTGTGGTACAGCATCTTCATCTGGACCTTTATCATTCTGTACGGGTCCTTGAGCCTGGCGATTCCCACTCCCCTTCACGCAGAGTCCCAAAGGACTCTGGTCAACCTGCGAGGAGATCAGGTCCTCGTCCCAGTCAATGTCCCGCCAAAGAAAGACTACGTCTTTCAACGGCTGATCAGCGTGAACGACCGGTTAATCGTTTTTCTCTACAGCAATCCCAGATTCCGACGCCCGGTGGATTACGCGGAGACCTACAATCTCACGGGTGAGCTTTTGGAGGTCGCTTGGTACCAGCCTACAAAAGGCCTCAAGAGAGCCCGGGACATCAATCTGGGCAATCCCAAGGCCAGGGGACCAGCCCGGATTCTGAAAATCGTCCAGGAATTTCCTTTACCCGGCCGGCGGCTAGCCAGATGACCGATTCTCGGCGGGGAATAAAGACGGTCCAATCCGTGTTACACTATTCAATGAAGCCGAACCCGCGGATTCGTCCGGTGAGCGAGCAGGCTATTTCTGAGGATTGATAATATGTTCGAAGTAATTCTCGGGATCGCATTGGTGTTGGGTCTCGTCTTGCTCCAGTCCAAGTATGGCTGAGGTCCTCAAGCCTCCTCTGGACAGGGGAGTTGTAGATTGCCTCACTCGGATCAGGAGTCCCGCCCTGCCAAGAAGCCGACAGACTCAAATCGTTGACCATTCTTCTCAAGGCACTCCTCAACGATCGGAGAACTCTCCCGCTATCCTCTGCACCTCACGTTCGCCTCACGTTGTCTTAGTCTCCATAAGGTGCTATAAATACACTCGAAAAATGCTATAGGCTTGCACTGAGGGTGATATGACGCTGCTCTGGGTGGCCCTTGTCGGCTACGGGATATTGATGTTTCTCGTCTCGCCCCGAGCCACCGACTCCAAAGCGTTCTACTGGGGATACGACGCCCAAGGGCGAGAGACCGGTTTCTGGTTGCTCACGTGCAGCACCTTTATCACCTGGATATTCGCCAAGTCGGTCACCAACGCCGCAAACCTGGGAGCGACGTACGGCATCGTGGGCGGACTCGCCTACGCCACGTATTACCTCTCCATCCCGGTAGCAGGGATTGTCATCGTCTCGATCCGCAAACGGCACGGTGTCCGGAGCCTCTCCGAGTTTCTCGTCAGCCGTTACGGTCGGACCGCCGCGACGGCCTTCCTCCTGGTTATCACCATTCGGCTCTTCAACGAGGTGTGGAGCAACACGGCGGTGGTCGGCTCCTACTTCGGGCAGAAAGGATCCTTTCCGTATTACGCCGCCGCCTTTGTCTTTACCGCCCTGACCCTCATCTACAGTCTGAAAGGGGGGCTCAGGAGCTCGATCGTTACAGACATGCTGCAACTCGGGCTGGCCGGATTCTTTCTCTTCTTCCTCCTGTTCCACCTCTTCCCCCGAGTCGGACCGGTAGAGCTCCTCCAGGCGGGCGAGTTTTCTTTTCGCGGAGGCCTCGACATCCTCCTGGTGGCTTTCCTCCAGATCTGGAGTTACCCCTTTCACGATCCGGTCCTCACTGACCGGGCTTTCATTGCGGACCGTCAAGCGACGGTTCCCGCCTTCTGGGCGGCGGGGATTGGTGGAATTCTCTTCATCATCCTCTCCAGTATGATCGGCATTTACGCCTTTAAGCAGGGACTGGCCTTTACCGACGATGCACCCCGGGTCGTGGCGGCGTCCTTCGGCCTGGGTATTCTCTTTGCGATGAACGTCATCATGCTCTGCTCGGCCGGCTCCACCCTCGACTCCACGCTCAGCTCTATTTCTAAGGAAGCCGGAGTTGACCTGGCCGCCATCGGGTTCGAGCGCTGGAGGGACCGTGTGGGGATTGGAAAGGTGGCCATGGTGGTCATCGCACTCCTGGGGAACCTTCCTCTCTTTGCCGGGGCTTCCATCCTCCAGGCCACCACCATCAGCGGAACCATGGTGATGGGGCTGGCGCCCATCTTCATTCTCCACTTCCTCCCGTCTGTCCCGCGCGCGTCCTTCCATTTCGCATTCTGGCCCGGACTGGGACTTGGCATCCTGTACACCCTGGGGTGGGTCCCATCTGCCCTGGCGATCGGCAACGGCCGGTATGCTATGCTGCTGGGCGTGAACTTCTACGGACTCCTCCTCTGCACGGGTCTTTTTCTCGTCCCCTGGGCCTATGAACGCGTGGCCTATGCGAAATTCGCTCGCCGCCTGGCCGCCGTGATGGAGAACCGACGTTGACCATCCCGACCGCACCGCTTTTGGAACTAAGCACGCTTTGGATCCAAGTGACCGGGACATGGTGTAACCTAACCTGCACCCATTGTCTCAACAGCAGCGGTCCCCACAATCCCTGGCTCAAAAGCTTGGACACAGATATGGTGATCCGGTCCATCAAGGAGGGGGCCGAACTCGGCATCAAAGAGATCTACTACACTGGAGGAGAGCCTTTCCTTCACAAAGATATACTCCTTCTCACCGCCCACGCCCTCGAGGTGGCACCGACCACGATACTGACCAACGGAACCCTGATTACCGACCAGGTTGCGGACCATCTGGCGGAGTTGGCCCAAAACTCTCCCTACTCCCTCGAGATCCGGATCAGCATCGACGATGTGGATCCGGAAAAGAATGACCGAATTCGAGGACAAGGGGCATTTTCGAAAGCCATCCGGGCGCTGCAGGTGCTTCACAGTCGCGGACTTCTCCCTATCGTCACTGCCACGGAGATTTTGAGGGATGAGCTGCCAGAAGGGAGCGGGATGTACGAGCAATTTCGGGACCTCATCCTCTCGCTCGGCATCACCAAGCCTCGAATGAAGATCATGCCCGTTTTTTCCATTGGGCGGATGGAAGGAGAGGGGGGGCCGCTGCTCACGCCGGAAATGCTTGACGGGTTCGACTATTCCCTCCTCCAGTGTTCGGAGACCCGCGTGGTGGCTGAAGGGGGGGTGTACGCCTGTCCCATCCTGGCCGGGCTGCCGCAGGCACGCCTTTCCGAGAAGAGCCTCAAGGAGGCATTCAAACCCTGCGACCTCTACCACACGGCGTGCGTGACCTGCTACGAGACAGGGATGACTTGCAAGAATTGAGATGGTTCAGGGTTCAGAGAGAAGATGAAGCATAAACAAGAGCTTTCACTATTGGACGGGGAACCTCTGCTAGGAAACTTGAATTTATAAACCATGAACTCTGAACTATGAACCATGCATGAACGATGAAACCCATGGACTCTCAACTCTCAACTCTGAACTCTGAACCAAAGGAGTACAGGCGGATTGCCGTCTGTGGGGGGATCTACAACAACTATCTCGCCCTCGAGGCCGCGCTGGAAGATATTCGGCGGCGAGAGGTCGAGGCCGTTTTTTGCCTCGGAGATATGGGGGCCTTTGGTCCACACCCGGATCGGATCTTCCCCCTGCTGGATGAGGGGAAGGTCCTGGCCATCCAGGGTAATTACGACCAGTCCCTCGCGATCGGCCTGGATAATTGTCATTGCGGCTACACTGACCCACGGGACAACTACTTCGCCCAACTGAGCTACGAGTACACCTTCCGAAAGACCTCGCACGAAAACAAGGCGTGGCTTGGCAAGCTCCCAACACATCGGCGTGTGAAACTCGGGCAGTATCGCGTTCTCATGTGTCACGGCTCTCCCCGGCGGATCAACGAGTTCCTGTGGGAGAGCACCTCGCCCAACTGCCTCCTGGAAAAGTTCTGTCGGGACTTCGAGACCGACATCCTGCTTTGCACCCACACCGGGATCAAATGGCATCGGGCGCTGAACGGGTGCGGCCATATTATCAACGTGGGAACCATTGGCCGACCCGAGAACGACGGTCAAGTGCATGTCTGGTACACCCTGCTTACCGCTGGGGATGACCTCCAAGTAGAGTTCATCCCGGTCCACTACGACCACAAAACGCTGGCGCAGGAAATGGAGCAAGAGGATCTGCCACTGGAGTTCATCGAGACCATCCGGACCGGCTGGTGGACCACATGCCTCGAAATCCTCCCGGCCAAGGAGCGAGCTCGCGGCAAATATTGAGAGACCGTTGACCGTTCACCGACGACCGACGACAGCTTGGAAGAGAACAACAGCAGAAAGAGGAAGGGGCTTGGCGGTCAACGGTCGTCGGACGTCGGTCATATCCAGTGGTGATGCCGAGATGAAGAGCACCCGTTGGGTAAGTAAATTCACGAACAGTGTACTCGTTCAGGTCTTCAAACATTTTCCGTGGTTGGCCGAGCGCTGGGCAAGACACCACCAGTTTATCGAAGGCAAGGGCATCCCCTGGACCCCCCTCGGCAAGCCTCTTCGAGAGTGCCGCATTGCAATGGTCACCACCGCCGGGGTTCACCTGAAGTCCCAGCCCCCCTTCAATATGGAGGATCCGGACGGGGACGCAAGCTTTCGGGCCTTCCCTACGGATGCGGACAGAACGGATCTCACGATCACCCACAAGTACTACGATCATTCCGCGGCAGATAGCGACATCAACGTCGTCCTCCCCATCGACCGGCTCCAGGAACTCAGGGATGAAGGAGTGATCGGAAACATCACGTCCACCCTCTATAGCTTCATGGGCCACATCGACGGACCCCACCTCAAGACTCTTATGGAAGAGACAGCCCCCCAAGTGGCCGAACTCCTGGTCCGGGACGGGGCCGAGGCCGTTTTTCTCACGCCCACCTGAGGCCTCTGCAACCAGGCCGTGGGCCTGATCCAGCGGACGATCGAGGCCAGGGGAATTCCCACCATTGGCATCACGCTCCAAAAGGAGATCACAAAGCGGGTCAAGCCCCCCCGGGCCTTCTCCCTTCGTTACCCCTTTGGCCATCCTCTCGGGGAGGCCTTTCAGGTCAAGCAGCAGCGGACGATCCTGCTCGACGCACTCAAGGGTCTGGAAACCATCAAGGACCCAGGGACTATTCTGGAACCAGGCTATGTCTGGCGACGGCACCGCTTTGACTGAAGTGGTGGCGGGATTGACTTATGCACCTACTGGCCTAGTATTAAGATGGTACCGAAACCTGATTGTCCTCACCTCTCACAGTTCATCTGCGATGTTTGTTAGGAGTTTAGCCGATGCGACTCCTCGTCGTGGAAGACGAGAAAAAGGTTGCCCGCTTCGTCAAGAAAGGGCTGGAAGAGGAGGGCTACGCGGTTGACGTCGCCCCCGATGGGGAAGAGGGCTTAGGGATGGCCCTGGATGGGGTCCATGACCTGATCATCCTTGACATCCACCTTCCCAGAATGGACGGGCTCGGCGTGCTGCAAGAGCTGCGAAAGAAAAAAGTGACCACACCAGTCCTCCTCCTCACGGTGAGGGCAACTATCGAGGATAAGGTCTTAGGCCTGGATGCGGGTGCTGACGACTACCTCACCAAGCCCTTCGCATTCCAGGAGCTCCTTGCCAGGGTCCGGGCTTTGCTCCGACGACGAGCTGACGCAGAGGCGCCAGTCCTCCAGGTTGGCGATCTGACGCTCGACCCGGCCCGGCGTCTTGCCTCGCGTGGCGGTGAGAAGATCGACCTGACCCCGAAAGAGTTCGCCCTTCTGGCCTACTTCATGCGCAACTCTGGGCGGGTGTTGACCAGGACCATGATTTCCGAGCATGTTTGGGACTATGACTTCGACACGATGACCAACGTCATCGATGTCTACGTGAACTACCTCAGGAAGAAGATCGAAGCTGGCCGGGAGCCGAAGTTAATCCACACGGTGCGGGGAGCCGGCTACGTGCTGAAAGCGGAGTGACCATGCGCATCCGGTCCATCAGGGCACGCCTCACCCTCTGGTACACGAGCCTGCTGACCGTGACCTTTCTCCTCTTGGGAAGCACGGCCTATGGACTCTTGGTGTATAACCTTTCCCGTGACTCGGATGCCGCCCTCAGAGGGGTTGCCCAAATCCTGGCCCAACAGGCCCCTCGACCATCCAGCACGTTCTTTCGCCCGGACATCGATGCTGTCTTCCGCCGCTTCTTCGGTTTCTCCCCGTTCGATCGATACTTTGAGATGCGTGATCCCTTTGGACGCCTGGATCCCCGATGGCCTCGCCCCAGCGCCGGGAAGCTACCGCTCAGCCCAACGGCTCTGAAGAACGCCTCAGAGGAACGTCCGACGTTCGAGACAATCCAGGACATGGGGCAATATCCGGTCCGGGTGCTGACATTTCCCGTCGTCAGGGCCGGCCGTGTCGTAAACCTCATCCAGGTGGGCATGTCACTGGAGAGTATGTACATGACGCGTCATCGCTTTCTCTTGATCATGGCAGCGATGCTTCCCCTCGGTCTTTTGTTCGCAGGTGGAGGCGGATGGATTTTGGCCCATCGGGCACTCAAGCCGGTGGACCGCATGACGGATGCCGCCCGTCGAATCAGCGCGGAACATCTCGCCGAGCGCATCGAAGAGACCGGTACCCAAGACGAACTGGACCGGCTGGCGAAAACCCTCAACGAAATGCTCGGGCGTTTAGATGCCGCCTTTAGCCAGATCCGTCAATTTAGTGCCGACGCCTCCCACGAACTTCAAACCCCTCTTACCATCCTGAAAGGTGAGCTGGAGGTCGCCCTTCGCTCGCCGAGGAGCCCAGACGAATATCAGCGCATCCTCAAGAGTGCCCTCGAAGAGATCGACAGGATCGCCCATCTGGTTGAGGGCCTTTTACTTCTTGCTCGCGCCGATGCCGGGGTGCTTCGAATGGACCGCCAACCGGTAGACTTAGCCCAGCTCGTGGAAGAGGTCTATGGACAGACCAAGGTCCTGGCCGACACCCATGCCCTCACCCTCGACCTAGGGCTGGTCGAGCCCATTTCAATCCAGGGGGATTACGAGCGCCTCAGGCGGCTTCTTCTGAACCTGGTGGACAACGGGATCACGTACACGCCAACCGGCGGCCACGTCACACTTTCCGTGCAACGGGATGGAGGATGGGTATCTCTCCAGGTCTCAGATACCGGGATTGGCCTCTCCGGTGAAGACCAGGAGCGGATCTTTCAACGATTCTACCGAGCTGTCGAGGCCCGCTCGCACGGTGAAAGCGGCGCCGGTCTCGGACTCTGCATCGCCCAATCAATCGCCGAGGCCCATGGCGGAAAGATCGAGGTCGAAAGCACCACCGGGCAAGGAAGCACCTTTACGGTCCTGCTTCCCCTCAATTCCTGAGCAAGCCACCCATCGGCCCCCCTTTTCGATTCCCTTCCATGAGCAATTTCTAATCCTTGGTTAATCTTTCTCTAATGATCCCGCTCTATATTCATCTGTGTTGAAACCAAAGGGGCGTTCCGTCATCGGGGCGGATGGCTCGGCAAATCCTTGACAGAAACAGAGGAGGATCACAGATGGTGTACAGGGTACGGGAGTACTTGAACCACAAGCGCTTTGGGCCAACGACGTTGGCGGCTGTCGCCTTGTCCTTTCTCCTGGTCGGCCTTGGGATGGCGGCCGACCTCCATGGAAAAGGCCCTTCAGAGCTTGAGGATCACGACACCAGAGCCAAGACATTGGCGGCGCCGGCCAAACCCAGCTCCTTTGCCGACCTGGTGAATAAACTGGGACCGACCGTCGTCAATATTAAGGTAACCAAGGTTGAGAAAGTTGCAGCCTTTCAATGGCCCCAGAGTCCAGAAGGGCCCTTCGGAGAGTTCTTTAAACGATTTTTCAAGGAGATGCCACACCCCCCCGAGCACTTTCGTCCCCAGGGGGCAGGATCGGGAGTCATCATCAGCCGTGACGGCTACATCGTGACGAACAACCATGTGGTGGAAGGCGCCAAGGAGGTGACCGTTACCCTGTCCGACAAGCAGGAGCACACAGCGCGAATCGTGGGACGAGATCCCAAAACAGACCTGGCGGTGCTGAAGATCGACGCCACAGAGCCTCTCCCCGTCGCGGCCATGGGTGACTCCGATCACCTGAACGTCGGTGACTGGGTCGTTGCCATCGGGAACCCGTTTGGCTTGAGCAACACCGTGACCGCCGGGATCGTGAGTGCCAAGGGACGCATCATCGGTGCCGGCCCTTACGATGATTTCATTCAGACCGATGCTTCCATCAACCCAGGTAACTCCGGCGGCCCTCTGTTCAACGTGAGGGGTGAGGTGGTCGGTATCAACACTGCGATCAATCCCATGGGGCAAGGGATCGGATTTGCCATCCCGATCAACATGGTCAAGCCCCTCATTCCGCAGTTGGTGGCGACCGGTGAGGTGACCCGCGGCTACCTCGGGGTCAGCATCCAGTCGATCACCCCTGACTTGGCGAAGGCGCTCAAGCTAGAGAACAGGAAGGGGGCCCTTGTGGGAGATGTCGTATCGGCGAGCCCTGCCAAAAAGGCAGGGATCCGGCGCGGTGACGTGATCATCGCCTTCAACAACAAGACGGTCAAAGGCGTCCGCGACCTGCCAGCCATGGTTGCCGAAACTCCGGTGGGCCAGGAGGTCACCGTCACCATTCTCCGGGATGGCATAAAACACCAGCTTCCCATCACCGTCGGAAAGCTCCCCTCCGAGTCGGCCAATAGTGAGGAGTCCAGCAAAGCCGCAAAGGGAAAGTGGGGACTTCTGCTCCAGGATGTAACCCCTCAGATGGCGAAGGAGCTTGGCCTGAACGCTGATCACGGCGTTGTAGTCGCCGGCGTCCAGCCAGGGAGCCCTGCGGATCTGGCAGGCATCCATACGGGTGACATCATCCTCCAGGTGAACCGCCAACCGGCGAACTCGGTTAAAGACGTCACGGATGTCATCGCCAAAGCCGACGACGAGGAAGCGCTCTTGCTCCTGGTGAAGCGGGACCGAGGAAGTTTCTTCGTCGCTCTGGAGAAGAAAGCATGAGACCGACAAGAACAATAAAGTCAAGCAGTCAGAACGTTAATCAAAAGCTTGTCATCTTAAACCGGGCAAAGCGCGGCGACCCTCGGGCGAGGAAGAAGCTACGGGAGATGGGTCTGCTGTATTGGGAGCATAACGGGAGAGCAATCGTGAGACGACTTTGGGCAAGGAGTACCGAAGGCATAAGCCCGATATGGTTGACATTCTCCCGATACGCGCGCTACCCGGGATAGCTGTGCATTTCCTTCTCGAACGGGACGAGGGTGCCACGGCATCCTCGTCCCGTACCCACGCTCCAGTTTGCCCTCCGACCCATTGTCCCACCGGATACCTCACCAAGGATGGTACAGGTATCCTTGCTTCTCCGGCCCTCGAATCTACTGAAACAGGACCTCGGGCTCTCCCTTGATAAACCGTTTCAGATGAGGTAACGTCCTGTCATCGTTCTCCGGTTCACGTGGACTTGCCAGGACAGGCGAATCCGTCGTGCACAGATGCTGAGTGTGATCATCCCCGTCGTCAACGAGGCACCTAACCTCGAGCGGCTCTTGCCGGACCTGCCCGACAAGTGTCCCGGGGCAGAGGTCATCGTGGTGGATGGGGGATCAACAGATGAGACTCTGCAGGTGGTGGGACGGTTTCCCTTTGCCCGGCCTGTCATGAGCCCGAGGGGAAGGGCCAGGCAGATGAATGCCGGGGTCCACGAGGCCCAGGGAGAAGTCCTCCTCTTCCTCCATGCCGATGCGGTCTTACCCCATGGGGCCTCAGAGGCCATCCGCGGGGCACTGGCCGATCCCGACACCGTCGGTGGACGATTCGACATCAACCTGGAGAGTTCCAGGCTCGCCATGCAGGTCATCGCATTTTTTATGAACCTCCGTTCCCGCCTGACCCGGATCGCGACCGGCGATCATGCCATCTTTGTGAGGCAGAAAATCTTTGCAGAGATGGGTGGCTACCCTAACATTCCGCTGATGGAGGATGTAGAGTTCACGAAACGCCTTAAGCGTCGGGGACGTATCGCCTGCCTTCCCCTCCGAGTGACCGCCTCGGTCCGGAAGTGGGAGCAGGAGGGACTCCTCAGGACGGTCCTTCTGATGTGGACGCTTCGGTTTCTGTACTTCTTCGGGGTGAGCCCTGCCCGACTCCATCTACTGTATTATGGCCACGCCCAATCGGCAGAATGATCCTCGAAGCAATTGGTATTTCCGAGAGAGCTAGGAGGAAACGCAGCCCTGATTCCAGAGGTTTTGTCAGCCTATCGAGTGGACACACAGAGGGGTAAATCGGGCGGGATTCAAATGTACCAGTCAGACTGATCTTGTTCCTCGCTTTCCTGCTGAGCGAACAATCTACGAAGCGAGGAGGGATCGACATTGTTCCGAAGGGCTTCGAGGAAACGAGCAATGTGGTACGGGGAGATTCCCTTCTCCTGAAGTTCCTCGAGCTCCTTATCGCTAAATTCTTTGATCGTATGCATGCTCAATTCCGGATCCTCATTTGTGATCGGGATAGCGCGTTCGCGTAACGCCCATCCCATACCTCGTGCTCAACCAACCATATGGTCTGGCAAGCCTTATGCCAGATACAAAATGCTCGGTTGGTTCCCAGGTGTCTTTCTGTGACGGAGCCCTTCAGAGCTTACAGAAAGTAGGCCCCATACCCCAGAAACCCCTTATTTCTCGCCGGTTGTGTGCATCTCACGCGGTGATCCTTTTTTGTCAGGCTCGACTATCAGAGGGATATTCCAATGCCACCCACGGCCGCATGCGCACGTCTCCGGTGGGCAAGATTTGCCGCGACACACCACCGAGTGCTTCTCGAGGAGAGACGACTATTTATATTTCTCCGTTGTTCAGCCTAAGCTCGGCTGGACGGCGAAGAAGAGTTGCAATCACGATATGAGGGTCCGCGCCGCCAGGTCGGCGATGTGCCGACCGATTGCCAGCGAAGCGGTCGCCGCGGGAGACGGGGCGTTGAGGACGTGGATCGCTTTGGGAGTTTCGACAATTCGAAAGTCGTCGACGAGGGCGCCATCCTTCTCGACCGCCTGGGCCCGGACACCGGCACCTCCTGGTTCGAGGTCGGCCGGACTGATCTCTGGGACCAAACGCTGCAGGGCTCGAACGAACGCCGACCTGCTGAGTGACCGGTAGAGCTCGTAGAGTCCCATTCGCCAGTAGCGCGCCGCCATCCGCC
Organism: Candidatus Methylomirabilota bacterium; assembly: GCA_027293415.1. NCBI lineage: Bacteria > Methylomirabilota (SeqCode) > Candidatus Methylomirabilota bacterium. The sequence goes on along the minus strand of JAPUFX010000030.1, from coordinate 4,539 downwards.
AAAAGCCAGGATAGGCGAGCATCCCGGCGACCTCGCCGAGCCGGATGTGCATGAACGTGTAGCCCTCGCGGGCAAACGCAAGGACGGCATTCGGCCCGGCCTCGACCCCTCCGTGGATCGTCCGGGTAAAGTGGACGCCGAGGAAAGGGAAGGCAGGGTCGGGAGCTGGGTAAATGAGTCCCCGAACTAGATGTCTCCGGTCTGGCACTAAGTTGTAGTATTCCCCCCGGAATGGGATGATTCGAACGTCGGTCCGCACGCCCATCAACCGGGCGACCCGGTCGGCATACAGGCCGGCGCAGTTAATGAGGGCGCGGGCGCGGACGGTTCCCGAGGCGGTTTCAAGCACGACCCCTCCATTCGCACTGACGATCCGCCCGACGCGCGCCCCGGTGAGGATGGCCGTCTCCCGACCCCGCAGGACGCTGGCCATCGTCATCGACACCTTACCAAAGTCGACGATGCCAGTCGCAGGCAAGTAGATGGCCGCCAGCGCATTGGCGTGGGGTTCGATCTCCCGGACCCGTTCCGGCCCGATCCGCTCCAAGCCCGCCACGCCGTTTGCTACCCCACGCTTGTAAAGTTGGGCGAGGCGAGGTAGTTCTTCAGGCGAGGTCGCAACGATGACTTTGCCGCAGCGCTCGTACTGGATTCCATACATGTCGCAGAAGGTGAGCATCAGCTTCACCCCCTCGACGCAGAGGCACGCTTTGTACGAGCCCGGCGTGTAGTAGATACCGGCGTGGATCACGCCGCTGTTGTGACTGCTCTGGTGGGCAGCGAGGCGGGATTCCTTTTCCAGCACGGCAAGCTGCAGTCTCGGGACCCGCTCGGACAAAGCCAAGGCGGTTGCCAGCCCGATGATCCCGCCACCGACGATCGCGATGTCACAGGATGTCTCGCTCACGCGCTTTGCTCACCTAATGTTGGATTCATCGTTCTTCTAAAGAAAAACGCCCTCCCGAGCATGCCCGAGAAGGCGTGTCTGATTTCTGGAGAAAGACCACCCTACTTCTTTTTCGGGCCACCGAAGAGCCCCTGAACCTCCCTAAGAACTCCCTCCGCTTCCTTACCAGATTCGCCGGTCGCCTCCAGGGCTTTTTCCACGGCTTCCGCTCGCTGGATGCTTCCCACCAGGGCCGACCCGACGCGCTTGGCGAAGTATTCGTTCAGGGAAAACCGGGGATTGTCGATGTCACCTTCGATCACGAAGTCTACTTCAATCTTGTCGTCCTTATTCTTGAGGGTGCTCACCACGGCCGAGGCTGGCACACCCATAAACGTGCCGCCGCCGCGAGCAAACTCGAGATTCGAGATGACCACTCTTCCTGGCGCGTTTAGCCGCTTCTTGCTCACCCGGGAGTCGAGGTCCAAGTCCAAAGCCCCCTTTCGGAGCCGCGTCTCTGCCGCCTTGCTGAGGTAGGGTTGGAATGTTACCAGATCCACGGACCGAAGCCGGACCTTTACCGAGGAGTCCTTGCTCACCACCTCGGCCCATCCAGAGACGGTTGCGCGCCCATCCTGCTGGACGCCCTTCACCACACCCGTCAGGTCGAATTTCGTCTTCCCCTCGAGCGTCGGAGTGACCACGTTCTGAATGGAGGCCTGGATCTGCTCCATGCGGATCTTGAAGGGTGGCCGAGCGACGGTGGCGTCGAACAGCTCCACCACGCCGTCCTGTAACGTGATGCGCGAAAGAGTAACGGTCGGGGCTGACGTCGATCCGTTGCCCGATGCCTGTTGCTCCGTGTCCCGCTGTGCCAGCAGGGTAGGAACAACTTGCAGCCTCCCGTCTCGCGTCCGGAACGCCGAGACGTACGGCCTGTCGATAGTGATCGAACCCACCTGAACCCGGCCCGAGAGGAGACTCAGCAGGCTAGGAACGATGACCACCCGCTCGGCCCGCAGGGCGTCCTTCGCCGGCCACCCCGGGGTCCCCTTGATCCGGAGGCCCTGTACCTCCACCCCGGACCAGCCCACGCTCAGTTCTTTGATCTCGCTCCCCGTGCCCAAGGCCTGCACCACCTTGCCTTTAAGGACCCCAACGGCTGTCCGGAATGCGAGGGCTCCCCCCACGACAACGGCGACCAGCACCACGAGGCCGATCAGGCCCCACATCTTTGCCCTTCCGTCTACCATGGCCTCTGCCCTTTTCTGGGTAATAAACAAGTACCCCAAGTGATCCACCTATTTCCCGGTCCCCACTGGCCTTCGTCCCTATCTGATTCCGGATCCAGTTCTGCCGCCGTTCGGCTAACAGCCCCTTTTCCGGTCCCGAACAGGTTTACGACCCTTAGAGCCCGCGACTTCTGTGAACCTCTTGGGGTAGGCGGATACTACCCTTTCCGTCACTCACTTGTCAAGGAAATTCTTACGGCGAATGTAACCTCATTCCGAGGTGGGATTTGGTGGGGGCTGGCTTAAGACGAGACTCTTGAGGCTCTTACCGGCCAGGGTGGTAGCGACCGCCCGATCTACCTGTTCGGTCACATCATCGACCATATCCTTATTGCCCTCTCGATTCGGCAATTCTTCTGGTCCCCCGGCCGTCCGCAACGAATCCAGAATCTCCTTGAGGCCGATTCGCTCGAGATCACGGGCTGGGACATATCCCTGTCCGTCCGATGCCGCAACGAGCAACTGCTCCTGGGTGAGAGTATGCAACAGCTCGGTGATCAGCTGCCTGGGTGCGTTAAACCGCCGGGCCAACGCTGGAGCGGTCCAGGGTTCCATCCCATAGTAGAAATTGTGTCCGATCAGTGTCATGAAGTGTAAAACCAGCCGTTCCCGGTCCGCCACGCTGGTCATCGAGGCCTTTCGTCCTTCCTGATAGGTGTCCAAGTGCTGACTGGCAAAGGCCACCTGCGCTCCTAACAGCACAATCACCCACCCTACATAGAACCAGAGGAGTAACAGGAACAGGATGGCAAAGCTCGAGTAGATAGCGTAGTATCTGGTGGAAGAAGCCACAAACGTGGCAAATACCAATCCCGCGGTGACCCAGAGAATGGCCCCCACCAGGCCGCCGATCAGAGCCGACCCCATCTGCACGTTCGTGTTGGGCATGAAAACGTAGAGGAAGGTGAGGGCTCCCCAGAGCATAAAATACGGCACCAGCCGGAGGCTGGTCAGAATCATCGTACCAAAGGGCTCAATGTCCATGAGACCTTGCACCAGCGCGGAGCTCTGAACCGAAGCGAAGATCGCAATGGCCGAGAACACCAAAACGGGACCGACCAGGAGCACGCTCAGGTAATCGGTGAACTTCCGGGCCAGCCCTCGTGGCGTTTTCACTTCCCAGACCTGATTAAAGGCCTGCTCGATACTTCCCATCAGGGACACGACCGTAACAAATAGGGCGATCAGGCCTACCGCTCCTAGGGATCCCACGTCCACGTTATTCACAAATCCGATCAGGCGAGTGGTGATCTCGTTAGCACTTGGACCGAGGGGAGCCAGCAACTCGACCAGGAACGGCTGCAGCCGATTAGGTACGCCGAAAGCCCTGAGGAGCGAGAAGGTTACGGCGAGGAACGGGGCGATGGAAAGCAACATGGTGAACGTCAGCGCGGCTGCCTGGCGCGGTACATTATTCTCAACAAACCCGTTGGCCACGATGTACAAAAGCCTGAGCTGTGGATACAGAAACCGGCGGACCTTGCTGAGCTGCGAAGGTTCAACCTCCCACATCTCGTCCAGGATCTGGGTGTTGAGCCGATCTAGATAGCTATGGAGCCCTGTGCTCATCGTTCCCCACCCCATATGGGCATCGGCATATTTCCAGCTTCCTTCTGCGTGTAAGTCCGGGGCTATAAACCATCACCCCTGCCTATACATGGATCAGAAGTCCTGTTTGAATTCTCTTTGTAGCCATGCAGTTAGCGTGCCGATGGACGTTCGGAAAAATCCGTTTCCGTGTCAAGTGGGACGGGCTGGCCTACGGCTATCCTTCGTCGTCGGAGGGTTGTGAACGCCGATCACAACCCTTTCGCTCCTATTGCCAAAACCCGCTTGCCCTTCCCGTGGTCGCTGATCAGGCCACCATCCATGTGCTGGACGGTCAAGACGCCCCGCTGTTGGCTTTCGAGTGCCACCCCGGCAATTACTCCGCGAAGGAGTTCCCGCTTGCCCTCAAAGGGGAGGTGGCTATACACATCCCACAGGTGTTCCAGAGCCTGCACCACCCTATCCACATCGGTGGTATCGGCCTCGGCATGGGCTAACTGCCCCTGGACCTTTGTATAGGCCGTTTCCAGGGCTTGACGCTCTTTTACCGCCTGGGTCCGTTGCGTGGTGGCTTCCTCTAGGGTGTAGAGGCCCTTGGCAAAGCCGAACTGGATCCGGGCATCCCGCTGCTCCACCACAGCTAAGGCCCGGCGCATTGGGATTGGGGTTGGATCGATCCACCTTTTTCATCGCTTATGCCCCCTTTCTGCCTCGTCACCACCCGTGACTAGCCAAACAACCCCGTGAGCCGCTCCACCACGAGCGGCACCACCTTGTCTAATTCCTCGCGGGTCAAGCGTCGCGTGCCGTTCA
>JAPUFX010000029.1 GCA_027293415.1 Candidatus Methylomirabilota bacterium | reverse complement strand
TGCATGCTGATCCTTCTGTAATCCCGTGGCGGCCTTGTGGCACGTTCTGTGATCTACAGTGGAATGATCAGAAGACGCCTGTCAATGGTCAGCAAAACCGGGATCAGGCCACGCGCTTAGGGGTCTGCGCGTTCAATGGGGTATCAGGGGGACTATCAAAGTTACTATCAAAGTTACTATCAAAGTTACTATCAAAGTACTATCAAAAGGACTATCAAAACGGCTGCAAGCCAGTAAACACAACGATCTCAATTTCTTGGCCCTATTACACCCACATTTTTCCTGGAAAATTGGCCAGCGAGCCGGGTATTAGAGGCGAAAATAGGGCAAAATTTTCTTATTTGACGAGCATTTTTTGCAGTGAATTTACGTCAAGTTGCGCAAATTCCCCACATTGGAACGGCGAATCAAACGTCCGCTTTCGGCCAGGAGCGGACATGGCAAGTTCAGCCTAAATGTGACGGCCAGTGATCGCCTGAACGTTCCCTTTAATTCCGGTCCGGCTGCATCGCCTCGGGGTCGAACATCCACCCACCCTTGATTACCCGCCAAATGCTCTGGGTATTCTTGATGTCTTCGAGGGGATTCTTATCCAGCAAAACGAGGTCGGCCAGCTTGCCGGGCTCGAGCGTGCCGAGGTGGTCTTCCGCCCCGACGGCCACCGCCCCCTCCTGGGTGGCAATCCGAATCACCTCAAGCGGTGGTAGTCCGGCTTGGACGAAATGCTCCAGCTCCCAGTGCAGGAATCCCGCGCCTTGATCGGTTCCAGCGTGGAGCTTCACCCCGTGGCGATGTGCGTCACGAACCGCGGCCAGTTGGTCCGCCCAGTACCCACGGAGCAGTTGAGTGTCGAGTTGACGCAAGAAAGGCGGCACGAGTGGGACAGACCCTGGCACCTCTTTCCGACGTCCGGGGGCGTCGCGCAGTAGGAGGGCCTGTCCTCCGCGCACCGCCAGGGTCGGATCCCAACGAGTGCCCGACATGGCAAGCATCGTGAGAACATCTTTGTAAACGCGACTCGGGCCTGCGGCATGCTCGAGAAAGGAGTAGCCCAGGATTACGTTCTGGGTGATTTCTTGTACGGTGGTCCCGTGCCCAGCAACCGGAAGACGAAGCCGGCGAGCTTCCTCCGCAGCAGCACGCTGCAACGGCCTCGATATCGTGTTGTAGATCTTGATGAGCTGAGCAGCACGGCCCTTCCACAAGCGGACGTAGCTCCGAGCATCCTGTTCGCTGCCGATGTACTGGTCTCCGAGGTTTGGCTCCGTCGAGAACGACCGCGGTGCCGAGGCGGATTCTTCCCAACCCCAGCCCAGAGAGCGCACCGAAGTGACCCCGTATGAAAGGAAGGCTTCGGGATCTCCACCGTGGATGTGCAGGTCGAACAACCCCGGAATGGCGAATCGGCCCCGAGTATCGACTATCGTCGTCTCGCTGGGGAGCAGCCTGGGCTCCGGGCCGATCCTGAGAATTCGGCCTTCTTGGATCAGCAGAGACGTCTCCAGCCCGAAGCCTCCCGCGCGGAAATCCAACACGCGTACGCGTTGCAAGAGGACGGGGTCCGGCACCGGCGTTTCGGCTGGATTGAAGGACTGCTTGAGCGGTGGAACGGGATCTCGAACCTGCAGACTGACTTTCGCGCGGAAGGGAATGGGCTCCCAGGCGCCACTCGACACATCGATCTTCCAGATTCGTCCTGCTTCACCCAAATAGATGTCTCCGTTCTTCGGTGCCAGTGCAAACCGCCGGGCCCAGCCCCGTCGCCGCGAGAGTGGAGCGATGAAGATCTCGGGTCCCTCATGGACAGGGGCGAACACCAGGTCCTCCGAGGCGGGAACCCACGAATCCCAGAACCGATGCGAGCGCCGGTAGTAGAGCCCGTCGCCGGTGGGGCTGGCTGCGAAGCAATCGGGGTAACCGGCAATCGTCCGAAGGGTCGATACAGTGCCCCCCTCATCCATCACCTCGACTCGGGTAGTGGCTTCCGGGTTGGAAGACCAATCGTCCGATTTCGGCTCAATCACCGTCCATGCCAAGCGACCGTCGGGTAGGAAAAATACGGACCGGATGAGTTGGGGGTCCACCGTGACCGCTTCCACGTCCCCCTCCCCATGCAGCACGAGCCGGCGTATGACGGCCGGCGTGGTCGGTGTCGGACTCTCTCCGACTTTCCAGGGCTGAGGCGAGTCGCGGGCCTGGCGAGTGAAACTCAGATATACGAGGCCCTCGCCATCCTTAGTCCACGCTGGCCGGGCGGCGGACAGCTCATGGGTGACTTGGCGGACTTCTCCGGACGACAGATTCAGCAGAAAGATGTTGCCTTCGCTCCCGTCCCGGTCTGACGTAAAGGCCAGGAGACTGCCATCGGGGGAGATCACGGGGTCGGTATCAAAATAGGGTCCAAAGGTGAGTTGCTTTGCTTCACCGCCTTCGCTTGGCAAGCGAAACAGTTTGCCGAGAAGTGTGAGGATCAGAGATTCCCCATCGGGGGAAACAACCACATGAGGAGCCGTGACCTCGGTGGTCTCGAACTCGATGATGCGCAAGTCGTCGTCTTGGGCGGCGGCGGTATTCAGCAGCACCAATGTCGCAAGAACGAGTGCGAACCAGACAGGGCGCGGGTGGAGCATGGTGGCCTCTCCCTAGATTTCCGATTCCCACAGTCTAATTGCTCGCACGCACGATGTCCGCTTTGGGTCACAAGCGGCCCGTTTCGTCAATATTACCTTAACGGCCGGTTCCGGGGACAAAGCAGCCGTTCCTCAGATCCAGAATTGACGGCACTCTTCGGTTAGACCGTGAATGTCTGCTTTTCTCGAAAGCGGACGTTCAGATCATGGAAATTCGTAGATTTCGAGGGGCCGCTTTCGGCCACAAGCGGACGTTCACGCTCAGCAATCGGCTTCTTGCACGCGCGCCTCACTCAGGTAATGTAACATCGAACACAAT
>JAPUFX010000028.1 GCA_027293415.1 Candidatus Methylomirabilota bacterium | reverse complement strand
GATGGAGACTGCCATGGCTGAGGAAAAAGAAAAATCACAGACGCCACTTCCAGACATGATGGCCTTTGGGGCTAATTGGCAAAAGATGATGTGGGAAAGCTTCGAAACGATGATGAAGGCCCCCGCCTTCGCGGCAGGATTGGGGAAAGCCTTTGAGGCCTCGACGGCCTTCCAGAACCAGATCCAAAAGAACATCCAAGCTGGTCTGACGACGATGAACCTGCCAACCAGCGAGGACCTCCGCCGGATCAACGAAGGTCTCTCCGCCATGCAGACCCAGCTCGAAGCAATCAAGGTCTACATGGAAACCGTCGAGACGACCATGAAGCTTCAGGAAGAGTGGCGGAAGAGCGTCGACCAGACGATCCATCAACTTCTGTCCTTCCAAGAGGAAGGGCAAAAGGCTTTCCAGGCATGGACAAAACAGGTGGAGAGCTTTCAGCGCCTGTGGGAGGATGCGATAAAGCGCTGAGCAAAGGATCGATTGCACATTAGCAACTGCAGACGCCCTCTCGGGTCACGTGGCATGACCCGGGAGGGCGTTTTCGTTTATCAACACGTTCACGCTTTACGATTTCTCAGGTTTCGGGCCGAATCAAAACAATAACGAATTCAACTGGGTCAGGCTCGGAAAATATCGATCGGCTGGATTTGATTTGCACAGTGATCCGCTCGCCGCGCGCACGAAACTGTTCATCAATTTCCGCAAGACAACGCTGATCCGCCTGCAGACACACAATGGCGAGACCTTCTGTGCGCAAACGCTCTGCGGAAATCCAGGGACTAACTCGAAAATCAAAGTTAATGAAAAGAGACGGATGGTCGGCCGAATAGAATGTGATGCTGTCTGCATAGGGTTTTGAACCAGCGACGATCCTCAGTGGCTTCCCGAACCGCTGGTGCCACATACCCGATACGTAGGCGGCCAGCTCCTTACGCGGGGAGGTCCAGGCTCTATTTTGTGACAGGTCCATACCCAAGGCGACAAAGGGAGATACCGATAACATGAACAGCTGAAAAGCAAAAATGATGGCCACCCCTCGCCGCACTTGGGCTGTGATCAAGTCTATCCCCAAAAAGGTCAGCAGGCTTGCACCAATAAAAAACCACAGGGGCAACGCCCAAACACTCGACAGCTCAACTTGCAGCACTAATGCGCCGCCGATCGTAAGCAAGAATGGGAAAAAGGTGATGCCGAATATCGTCACTCGCTTACTACCATTGAGGTTGAGCTGTTGTGGTCGCCGAATAGCACGGACGCCGACGATAGCCACGAAGGCCAGCGCCAGGGGCAGTAAATACAGGAGCTGAGCCACAGCAAACTTTGCTGTGTTTGTGACGATTCGAGATGGATCGCTGACAATGTGACCTGTGGCGTAGTGAACAGGTAAGAAGTCGACGTTGAAAAGCCAAAAAAGGTGCGGCGCCAAGACCACGAGAATTACGATAACCGATACATAGGGTGAAAAACTCGTGTAATATTGCCTGCGTTCGTTGCGCAGGACAGAAATCAGAAATAGTGCTGCCAACAAGCACAATGAATAATACATTGACAAGATAGCAAGAGCGGCAAAAAAGCCGAACAAAACGCTTGGGACAGCTCGTCGTTTTGCATAGGCGTAGCAGAAAAACAACGTCGTCAATGGCCATAAAGAGAGCATGATCGAATGGGAATTAAACTTTATTGATAAGAAGGTGTAAAACGGGACAAGCTCTAGCAAGATAACTGCAATTAATGCATGACGGTCGGAAAGAAAAATCTTGACCAGAAACCAGATAGAGGCAAGTCCGATGATGACGTTAACTTGGGAAAGCAGGAAATAAGCCCAATCCACATGCGGGAAGACTTTGAACCATAGGGCAGTTATCCAAGCAAAAAGGGGTGGGTGCTTATAGTATCCAAGTTGCCACTCTTGGCCCCACACAAAATTCTCTGCCATGTCACCCCACTTATCGAGATTGGCTCGGGTGACAGAGGAGTATACAGTCCATACCAGTACGTGTGTGGCCAAGAAGAGACAAAACGTTTGGAAGCTCTTGTGGGGATCGGCTAAACGATCTAATATCGAATTCAGCCGCTGTCTCATCATTTCATTATGTGCCAAATACTCATCATGTCACGGTCTGGCTTCTTCGCCGAATAACTAGCCCGGATTATTCACATAGATGTGGATCATCCGCCCTCTGGGCTTCGACTCCGTCCCACGTTTGCTGGGCGTCGCTCAGGGCTAGCCTTGAGCAGGCCGTGGGAGCGGCCAGTCGAAACCTGCCGGTGCGGTCGAGCCCGCACCTGCAGGCGCATTATTCACGAAGACACTCCGTTCGTGAATAATGCGGGCTAGAATTCGACAGAACTGTCTAAGAAGGCGAACGGTGCCCTGTCCGACATCAACAGTCGGGTCACCTGGCGCACCCGGAATCTTATTCTTGCCTTGCCCGCCACCCGGGTCAAGCCAATTTTCTCGTCTATCCCCCATGGGATGCACCATTCTGCTCATACGGAGTTCCCACTCCATCCTGATTAGCCCCTTGACACCTATGAACCCGTGCGCCAAGATGAGCTGCCGGGAACACGTTGTCACGATTTGAGGAAAGGATATGATAGCTTCTTCACACACACGGAATACACCACGAGGAAGAGGATCATGCGGAGTGACATGCCACCTCATACCATCCGGGCTCCGGATTTCCCGCCGGGTCTCGAGTGGCTCAACACCGATCGCCCTGTCAGCCTGAAGGCGCTCCGGGGAAAAGTAGTCCTCCTGGACTTCTGGACCTACTGCTGAATTAACTGCATGCACGTGCTACCGGAGCTGGAAGCTCTGGAAAGGACCTTTCCCACCGAGCTCGTCATCATCGGAGTCCATTCGGCCAAATTCCCGAACGAACGGGAAGCCGAGAACGTCCGGCAAGCCATCCTGCGCCACGGGCTAGGGCATCCCGTCGTGAACGACGATCAGTTCCTGGTCTGGCGTAGCTATGCGATCAAGGCCTGGCCTACCCTCGTCCTGATCGACCCCGAGGGTTACGTCGTGGCGATGGTGGCGGGAGAGGGGCACGGTAATGGTCTCCGCCAAACCATCGCCGGGTTGATCACGGAGCACCGCGAAAAGGGAATCTTCAAGGATGATCCCATCCAGTTTCGCCGGGAGCGCATGCACGACGGGCCCCTCGCCTTTCCGCAAAAGGTGTTAGCCGATGCCGAAACGCAGCGTCTCGTCGTTGCCGATACGGGACACCATCGGATCGTCATCACTGATCTTGGGGGTAACATGCTCGACCTCGCCGGTACGGGTGAGCCCGGGGCCTCTGACGGACCGTTTGAGCAGGCGACCTTTCGCGCACCCCATGGGGAGGCTTTGGCCGACAACCTCCTCTATGTTGCCGATACAGAGAATCACCTAATCCGCCGTCTCGATCTTGAGACGCGGAGGGTGGAGACCATCGCTGGGGATGGCCGACAGGGCCATGCGATTCGACAGCGGGGGCCGGCGCGAGAGATGTCGCTGAACTCCCCCTGGGATCTCTGCGTTGCCGACGGCAAACTGTACGTCGCCATGGCGGGTTGCCATCAGATATGGGTAATGGATTTGGCCACTGCTGAAATGCAGCTATTTGCGGGCACCGGTAAGGAAGCAATCATTGACGGACCCCGTTTGGAAGGTGCCCTGGCCCAACCCAGCGGAATCTCCACCGACGGCCAGACCCTCTACGTCGCTGACAGCGAGGTCAGCGCCATACGGGCCATTGATCTGAGCGCTCCCGGCTGGCTGCGAACACTCGTCGGGAAGGGGCTCTTCATTTTTGGGGATCAAGACGGGATCGGCGACGAGGTTCGGCTGCAGCACCCGTTGGGGGTTTCATACGGCGCGGGCCAGATTTACCTGACGGATACCTATAACCACAGAGTCAAGGTCCTCTACCCCACCATGCGCGCCATCAAGACCGTTTTCGGAACCGGCCAGCCGGGGCAGCAAGATGGACGGACTGCCGAGTTTTACGAACCTGGAGGTCTGAGCGTCTTCAACAATCGAATCTACATCGCGGATACCAACAATCACCGAATCCGCGTGGCTGATCTCACCGCCGGCGAGGTCACCACCCTCCCGCTTTCCATCACAACTCACTAAGGCCCGAAGAGCGGTCGGGAAACCGTCAGCGGTATTCGGTAGCGCGTCTGGAGAAGGGAGGAAACCATGCAGTTCCGGAGATTGGGCCGGACAAACCTGGAGGTTTCGGAGATCGGCTTTGGCGCGTGGGGCATTGGGAAGGCATGGTGGGGCGAAACTGATGATCGCCTTTCCATCCGCGCTTTGCTCCGGGCCTTCGAGCGCGGGGTCAACTTTATCGACACCGCCTATGCCTATGGCGACGGCCACAGCGAGCGGCTCATTGCCAAGGCCTTTCAGGAGTATCGCGAGCGCCTGACCGTTGCCACCAAGATCCCTCTCAAGACCAGCGGCTGGCCGCCACAGCCCGGGACGCGGGCCAAAGAAGCCTTCCCCGGCGCCTGGATCATCGATCACACCGAAAAGAGTCTCCGCAACCTCGGGACGGATTGCATCGACGTACAACAACTCCACATCTGGCGGGATGAGTGGATACAGGAGACTGAGTGGCACGAGGCCGTGAAGCAACTCAAGGGAGACGGCAAGATCCGCTTCTTTGGCGTCTCGCTGATCGACCACGCGCCCGAGACGGGCCTCGAGGTAGTCCGCTCAGGGATTATCGATACCGTACAGGTCATCTATAACGTCTTCGACCAGTCCCCGGCGACGGAGCTCTTCCCCCTCTGCCAGCAGGCGGATGTGGGAGTGATCGCCCGGGTCCCCCTCGACGAAGGGGGTCTCAGTGGAAAGCTCCGCCCGGATATGCCACTTGACCCCGACACGTTCCAGGGTCACTACTTTCGCGAGGAACGGCTCAAAGACACGTGCACCCGGGCCGAGCAGCTCACGGCCTTGCTTCGCCACGGGGTGGAAACCCTCCCCAAGCTCGCCCTCAAATTCTGTCTCAGTCATCCTGCGGTCTCGACGGTCATTCCAGGTATGCGCCGGCCAGAGCATGTCGACGAGAACTGTGCCGTCCCGGATGCGCCGACGCTCACCTCGCAGGAGCTCCAAACCTTGAAGACCCACGCCTGGCCCCGCAACTTCTACGAGTAACTGATCCTCTTTCTCCTCGTATTCTTGACCTTCCCCGCCTCATGCGATATGATACTTCTATGTAACTCCTCGATTTGTCTGTGCTCGAAGAAGATTTCGGCGGCTCACACTACATGGCAAACGTAACCAAACTCTTGACCGGAAAAACCTGTATGGTCACCGGTGCGAACGCCGGGATTGGAAAAGCCACCGCCCTCGGGTTGGCGAAAATGGGTGCGACTGTGGTGATGGTCTGCCGTAACCGCAAGCGGGGTGAAGCGGCACTGACCGAGATCAAGCGAGAGAGCGGCAACGATGCGGTTTCCTTGCTGCTTGCCGATCTTTCCTCGCAAGCCGCGATCCAACAACTCGCCCAGGACTTCAAGGCCCGCTACCCCACCCTGCACGTCCTGATCAACAACGCCGGGATAGTCCTCAAGAAGCGCATCCTCACTAATGATAAGCTGGAGACCCAGTTCGCCGTCAATCACCTCGCTTATTTTCTCCTCACCAATCTGCTGCTCGACGATCTCAAAGCCAGCGCTCCAGCCCGGATTGTCAACGTCAGCTCTCAAGCCCATAAAGGGGTATCCATCGACTTTGATGACCTGCAATCTGAGCGATCCTACCGCCGCACCCATGTCTATGCGTGGACCAAACTTGCCAATGTGCTGTTCACCTACGAATTGGCCCGCCGGCTCGAGGGAACCCAAGTGACTGCCAACTGCCTGCACCCCGGCGTGATCGCAACCAGTCTCATAGGTGATTACATGCCGAACCCGCTTCGCTTCATGACAAAGATCATCGGTGCCAGCCCCGAAAGAGGCGCACGAACACCCTTGTACCTCGCAACGTCGCCAGAAGTTGAAGGGGTGAGCGGCAAGTATTTCGTCGACCGAAAGGCAGTGCAGTCATCCAACGCCTCTTATGACACCACGACTGCCAGCCGACTGTGGCGGGTGAGCGCAGAAGTGACCGGCCTGCCGGCATACGGAGGGACACAATGACTGCAGGTGTAGAGGGGCTGGATCGCATCATTGAGTCGATGCGCCAGCCAATCCAGCAATACGCCGAACAGGTACGCGCGCTGGCCGGCGACAATGCACTGGCGTTAACGCTTTTTGGATCCATTGCCGCCGGTTCGTTCGATATGAAGAGACACACGGCACGTAATGTCCTCGTCCTTCAGTCGATTGACTTGGAGTTGCTCCGTGGCCTGGCCAAACATGGGAGCAAGCATGGAAAGGCCCGCATTGCCGCCCCCTTGATTATGACACCGGGTTACATCACGGCTTCGCTCGACACCTTCCCCCTGGAACTGATCGAGATCCACCAGTGTCACATTCCCCTCTTTGGCCATGATTATTTTGCCACACTGGCTCTTAACGATGCGCATGTCCGACTGCAATGCGAACGGGAACTCAAAACCATCCTGATCGGGATGCGTCAGGGATTGTTAGCGGCGGCAGGGCGCGAGAAACTCATCGCTGCGATTGACGCCGACGTCGCTGAAAGCTTAATTCGAACGCTTCGGGGTCTATTATGGTTAAAGGGCCAGAAGGAGGCGGAGCCATCTGCTCAAGTTATTTCCGCAGTCGAAAACATCATTGGACGACAATTACCGGGTGTACGAAACGTGCTCGGTGTAGCTGCACCCCATGGATGGGACGAGTTTCGAACCCTCTACGACGATGTAGATGCAGTGGGGAAAATTGTCGATGCATGGTAGATCGAGATTCTTTTCATCCCTATTGACGGCACTGTGTGTGCTGCTGGTATTTCCTTGCCTGGTGACTGCAGAGATCACCATTCCTGATCCAGGCACCTTCGTGGTGGATACGGCCGGGATTATTGACGATACCGCTGAGCGCCGATTGGAGGGCTGGCTGCGAGAGCTTGAGCAGAAGACGACCGTTCAGGTCAAGGTGCTCACGGTTCAGACGACCGACGGCGAGGATTTCTTCGGCTTCGTTCAACGGCATGCCGAGCAGTGGAAACTTGGCCAGAAAGGCAAAGATAATGGTGCATTGATTGTATTAGCACTCAAGGAGCGTGAAGTCCGGATCCACACCGGGTACGGGTTGGAGAGCATCCTGCCGGATTCTTGGGGCGGGTCGGCCTCACGGGCCGTGGTGGGCCAATACTTTCGAAAAGGGCAATACTCGGAAGGGCTCTACCGACTCACCGTGGCGGTGGCCAACAAGGTTGCAGATGCTGAAAATGTGCAACTAAGCGGTGTTCCGAAATATCGCCACCGGGTTGCCCGCCGACGTTCCCCATTCCTCTTGGGGAGCGGGCTCATCCCCTTTTTACTGTTCTTTTTCCTCCTCTCCTCCATGACCCGAAGACGGCGCCATTACAGCGCCTGGGGTGGTCGTGGAATGATGGGTGGTATGCTGTTAGGCGCCATGCTCGGTAGCGCCCTGGGCGGACGTCGGTCTTATTGGGGGAGTGGCTATGGTGGTGGTTCTGGAGGCGGATTCGGTGGCGGGTTTGGAGGCGGATCATTCGGGGGAGGTGGAGGTTTCGGAGGCGGAGGAGGCGGTGCCAGTTGGTAACGGGTTTTCTCGCATTCAATCGGGACCGGCGGGTATCCGAGATGTCGCGTCCAGCGACATGATGAATTAAGGAGGGACGTGGATGAAAACAAGTCAGGTCATTTTGATCACTCTAGCGGTAATCGTCGGTGCGATCATGCTCGCCGGTGGTTGCGCCTACTCTGGATATAACCAGGCTGTCACACTCGATGAAGCGGTCAAAGGCCGATGGGCTCAAGTCGAAAATCAGTTGCAACGGCGGTTCGAGCTGATTCCGAATCTGGTTCAAACCGTCAAGGGGGTCGCTGCGCAGGAAGAAAAGATCTTCCTGGGGGTGGCAGAGGCGCGCAAGGCATATTTCCAGGCAGGCACTATCAGGGAGAAAGCCCAAGCAGCCGGCACCTTTGAGTCCGCGCTGTCGCGCTTACTGGTGCTACGCGAGGCCTATCCCCAACTCAAATCGAACGAGTCCTTCCTCAAGCTCCAAGACCAGCTCGAGGGTACCGAGAACCGACTGGCTGTTGAACGCAAGCGTTACAATGATGCCGTCAGGGAAGTCAACACCTTCAGACGAAAGCTACTCGGACGAATCTATGCGGGCCTCGCTGGCGTGGATCAGGCTGAATACTTTGAAGTCACAGAGGCAGCGCGGACTGTCCCAAAGGTAAAGTTCTAAACCTTTCCAACGAGAGTAAGCCGATTCATGCTAGTTCAGTCCCATACCAATCACTAAACCGATCGCAATACCCAGCCCAATAAATATAGACCCCACTACAATTCCCACAGCTATATTCTGTTCCGCTAACTGCTTCGACGTATCGAATGGAGTCATCTTATCAAAGATCTTATAACCCATGATCATGAATCCCAGCGTTATAAAGGCGCCAACTATGGCGTACGCTAG
>JAPUFX010000027.1 GCA_027293415.1 Candidatus Methylomirabilota bacterium | reverse complement strand
GGTTCGGTGAACGGTCAGTAATCAGTGGGGGATCCCCCACAGGTTGTAATCAGTTCCCCCAAACGCCTGGACAGCTGGATATGCTATCGATATCCGCCCACAGAAGCTCTCCCATACTTAGCTTGTCCGCTCCGGCTTGCCCTCCCTGGAACTCCATATACGTGGTTGTAATCTGCACTCCACCCAGTGCTCACTGGATCACCTTGTTCGCTCGGATGAGGCTGCGTCTCCTGAGAGGACGTAGTAAGGCTTCTAGGAGGAAAATTATGTGGGACAGTTTATCAACTGTACTTTGGACTCCAAATCTTTGGTGGGGGGATAGCCATTCTTGCCTTCCTCTTTTTAATGATTTCTTCCGTCGGCCTAGCGGGCGAAAAGGTAAACCGTGAGTGTGGAACGAGACTCCCGTGGAGGGTGACCCGGGGGCATCTTAACCCTCGTTGGGAAGTGAGTGGATGTAATCACCGATCACCTGTAGCGTCTCGTCCGAGGGTTCGACAAATTGTAACCCGGTGTGGTAGATCATCTCCCGCTCGCCATCCGACTGCACCTCTATCCGATCCGCCTCCGAACGGGTCACGCGACACCTCAGGCGGATCCTCTTTCCCTGAAGGTCAAGCTCCACAGAGGTGGGGGTGCCTGGTCGGACAACATTGGCATGTTCGATCAGGACCCCCCCTAGACTGATGTTCAGGAGAACCGCATCCCGGACGGCAGCTACCAGCCCCTTGACCTCCCCTTTTACGACGAATCGGGGGTGTTTCCGCCGTCCTAACTCTTGCTCTTCCTTTGCAACCTCCCTGATCGGGACTGACGCCTCATCCAGGGCGACAACCGGGGCCTCATGCTCGACGATGACCTGGACCTCATCTTGGGCGGAACCCGGCGCCGCATCCTCAGTGGACCCGAACGCCTCATCCACGAGGGGCACTAGCGCCTCATACACTGCGATGAGCGACGCCTCACCCTCGGCCGGTACGTGGGCCTCGGCCTCGCCGACGTCGAGTATCTCATCCTCGGAAGCTACGGCCGCCTCGTCCACGACGATGAACCGGACGTTATACTGGGTCGTGACCCGCGGTTCATGCCTACGGAGTACCGGCGCCGCATCCTCGAGGAGGACAGACGACTCATCGTCAGCGGGTGCCTCGTCATGGGAGGCTCCGGGCGCCTCGTCTTCGGCGCTTACCCGCACCTCATCCTGGTCGGTAACCCGCGCCTCGTCCCCAGCGGGTACTGACGCCTCGCCTTCGAGAGGTACCGGACCCTCATCCTGGGCAGCTACCTCCGCCACATCCTGGGCGAATACCAGAGCCTTGGCCTTCCGGTCTTTGCCGGACTTGGCCTTTGAACGCCTCGGTCGCCCCTTCCCTCTTTTAGTTGCCACAGCGGCTCCTCGGCCACCATCGGGGGTTTCCTTTCCATTCGTTAATCTTCACTCTTGCCGGGCCCCGCAGGAGCCAATGGGGACTCCGAGGGCCCACCTCGGGGGGAGTCGAGGGATTGTTTCCCGGTCTGATAGACCGTGCAATAACCGTGCTATAAGCCTGCTTGCCACGACCGCGTAGGGCAAATACGCATGAGGACAGGACCTTCTTGTTGCCGAAGTGCTGCTCAGAAAAACGAAGGCGAATAATGATGTTGGGGAAACGTATCAAGAGTTGCTGTCGAAATTCGTACAAATTGACCTTTTCAAGGGGCGTCCTCTCGGTCAGCTACCGGCTTTGGCGTCGTGGGTGTGAAAAAATGCATGACCCGCGATTGCGCATGCCTGGACGGGTTTTTCTTCCGGGGTAGAGGTACTGGGCTGGGTATAAAAAATGCTTGATCCTGCCTCCTCAACCCTATGAGGGTTGAAGCTGAGATGATTTCGGCCTGGAAGCCGCTGGGGTGGGCCCCGCCAAGATCCACGTCCTGCTGGGGGCCCACGACGGGAAGATGGCATCTGTTGTGGAAGGTCTTGTTCAAGAGGAGGTGATTTCCCATGAGTGAATACCGTGGATTCGGGGGAGCGGCCTTGGCGTTGGCACTCCTCGTAGGGGGAACCCTCGGGGCCTGCTTCGCCCTGCTCTATGCTCCAGAATCGGGAACGCGCACCCGGGAGCGGATCCGTCGGCACACCGAAGGTTTCCGGGAGCGGGTCGACGAGGCCTCAGAGCAGGGCCAGGAGGCCGCCCTCTCCACTTTTGAGGCTCCAGAAACTTAGGATTCGGTCCGAGACCCCACTTCCTGACCATGCACCCCTATGTTCCGTTGCGGGTCGAATCAGCTACCGGCATACGGTTGGCGCGATGGCGATGGGCACGCAGAGTACATCCATGCACGTATCCCGACCGTCAGATCCGGCAGATAGGTTGACCCTCTCTACCCCGGAAATAAACCCTCCGGGCATATGTGGATGGCTGAGGCAGGGGGGGCGGTGGATGACGCGGGGTCAACCAGGTCACACGGCTTCGTCGGGGTTCGCAGTCAAAGGAGTCGGACCAGAATTCCGATTAACCCCGTGAGAGGGGCCGTGGACGTTTCCCCCGAGAGCACGGACACCCGTCGAAGGATCGCTCTCAACGGGCTGAGATCAGGAGGATACCCGATGCCGATGTTCTACTACTTGCTGATTCTGTTCCTGCTGGGGTTGCTGGGGCTGGCGCTGCTGCTGAAAGTGGCCGTGGAAGGGTCGTTCGGTAACCCGGTCGCCTGGCTGTTGGTCTTTGTCTCTTTGTTCGGGGGGGGGTTCTCGTGTTTTTTCTCGAACGGTGGCTGTGGCTACGGAAAGGAGATTCTGAAGATCGGCTCCCCCCTGATGATGGGATAGGGCCGGACTCTTAGCACCCAATACCCTTGTCCTTCCAGCATGGCGAGCGGCATTGTATGCCCTCCTCCAGCACCTCCTCGTTGGTCAGCAGGCCCTTTCGCACCAATACGCGTCTGACTGCTTCCGTCTCTAACATCATGGTCCGGAGCAGTTCCTCGAAGGTGACGACTTGCCGTGGGTCAAGTTTCTCACCAATACTCAGTCCTCCGCAGCGCCCACTCTCGCTAGGGCGTAACACTCGCAGTCGGGCATGAACATCTCCGAGGCCTTGCTCCCACCGGCCTGTGCTGGCATGGCCCTTGCTCGCTTCCGCAACTGTCGATTTATGCTTGAGGGAAGGTATGTCTACCCATTTAAGACCACGAAAGCGCCGCCACCTCCGTTTCACACGTTACTTGCCCGTTCAGTGCACAGTTCTCAGCCCCAACCAACCCCAGCCACAACCGCTCGAGGGAATGACCCGAAACGTCAATGCCGGCGGACTCGAAATCCTGCTGCCCGAAGCCCTGCCAGTCAAGACACTGGTGTCGGTCCGGGTCGCTGAAGGTGATCCTATCCGCGGCCACGTCGTTTCGGTGGGCGAAGATATTTCAACCGTCCTGGGGACCCGATTCCCTCACGGATTGGCCTTCGAGCAGCCGGTCGACGCATCCCTGCTCCGGCGATGGGTTTCTCAGCCCCAAAAGCGGCGCCATGCCAGGGCCCGGGTTCAATTCGGCGTGGAATATACGCAAGCGCGAACGACAGCTCACGGAACCTGCCTCAGCCTGTGCAAGGCGGGGATGTTTATCGCAACCGAACGTCCGGTTGCTCCGGGCAAGGAGATCACTCTGTGCTTCACGCTGCCGGGCCTATCCGACCCCCTCTTCGTCCGTGCGCAAGTCCCGTGGATGTCTGGGGAGGTGAGCGACTGGGCTGTCATCACCGGGATGGGGGTCCAGTTTCTCGATCTCGACCCATCAAAAGCTTCCGCAATCGGCACCCTCGTTGATCGTCTCTGTGCGGAGGCATCCGCACCGGACCCCTTCCCGTCCCTCCCCCCGTCCCGCCACACCTTGCGCAAGCAGGGCCTCACCTCCACAGCCCCCGTTTTTGCTCCCTCGCCTCCCGCTGGAGCTTCAGGAACAGGTCCTGGTGCTTCACATTCGGTGGCACGGTCGTTACCAGGGCAAACCCATGCTCCACCAGGCAGGCGTTCACGAAAGTGCCGTCCCCTAAGTAGTGGCAGCGTGGCACCAAAGTTGCGAGCGTTTGAGGACAACCACTAACGGACCAATGGAACAGCTACCACTCTTCGTACTTGGCATAGTCGTCCTCTGTGCAGCCATCAGAGCCATCTCTCTGAAGTAGGTGCGTTGTCCTGCTGGATTTCGAGACAATCCGGGGAGGCAATGGCAGGGAGGAGGGCGAGGAGGGCAGCCAACAGAAAAGCCCCCGCAGCTTGCGCCACGAGGGCTGAGGTAGTCCCTTTTCTTTTGGCCTTCACCCCGGTTCCATATCTGCCACTCCATACGGGGCCTAAATATCAACCACTGTGGCAGGGGTGTCAAGCGGCGGGGTGTCCATTCTGGTCTAGCTCGGGATGCTTTTCTCTTTCACCAGGTGGATGGGAGGCGCCTCGGCCTCCGACTCCTTGAGCCCGGCCACGTTGCCGTTAAAAAACCCGCCTTTGGAGATAACCAGCGAATTGGTCTCGATGTTGCCGCCCGCCCGCCCTGTGGGCGTGATCTCCACACTCCCAGTCGCCACCATATTCCCCTCGTATTCCCCGTGGATGATGACGTCTACGGTCTGCACATCGGCACGGACGGAGCCCCTCTGGCCAATGACGAGCTTCCTGCCGACTTTCAGCTCACCACCAACCTCGCACTCGATCTCAATCGAATCGTCGATGTCGAACTTCCCCTCAAGCTTGGCGTTGTTTCCCATGACGGTCAGGAGAGGGGACGCGTTGCCGGCGTTTGGGAGCTCGGAACGAGCATCATGTTTCTGGGAGCCTGTCCATCTAAGCATCTGGGCCTCCTCTTGGATTAGCGGGGCGCCAACGCTGGTGGAAAGGGTGGGCTAGAACTTATCCCTACCCCGGGTTCATGCGTGTGTGTCCCTGAAGGGGGTTTGAGTATCCACCAATGGCCAAGGGGTGTCAAGCCTCAGGGATGGTGGCGGGTAAGGGAAAGGGACGGGTTCATTCCTGCACTAGTAGATCTCGCACATCTTGGCCCCGCTGGAAGTCTGCCGCAATGCCAAGACCTGGATAGGTGTGGCGCTGCACCGTCACGCTATCCCCCAGACAGGAGAGCAGCTCATCAGAGATGCTGGTGTAGGCTCCGCTGAGAAAATCGTGGGCCACTGATGCCCCGCTTCGCCTAACATATTCAATCAAAAGCGATCCAAGCCCCTGCCCAGTCCACCAACGCACGAGCGATACTCGAGGAGTGATTGCCTTGTCTATTTTCACGTTGTACTCGCAAATCGCCTCCCATGGAGTAAGGAGGCCGTAAACTGCTGAGACTATAAGGACCTCCATATGGGCTGAACTCGCCAAGTGGGACCAGACCGATTCGTCAAGCTTCCGGTAAAGATTCCCGTCGTAACGGGCGGACGCACGCATAAGAGGGACCAGTACATCTCCAGGGCCTCCGAGGTATTCACCCTCTGGGTATCCCAACCGCTCACCCAGCTGGCGGCGACAGTCCAGGAGGCGTCCCCCACCTTCCGGAGACAACCGGTCCACCACAGACTCGCTTGAGGACCACGAAAGACCAGACACCCCGCCTGGACGCTTCCGCGCCGAGCAGGGGATGATGATCAATGTCCTCTTTCTTGTCGTCATCCGTGTGTTGTCTTTTCCAGGAACAACATCACATCCTGGCCGCTGACGTGGTTCGAGTTCCAGGCAATTTCAACGCCGGGTGACTCTTACGTCCTCACTCCCTAAAAAGAAAAACGCCTTCACGGCTGAGTTTCACCCGAGAAGGCG
>JAPUFX010000026.1 GCA_027293415.1 Candidatus Methylomirabilota bacterium | reverse complement strand
ATTTAAGCCTGTTGGCACATACCCAGTATTGGAGACGGCTACGATGGTTTTGCTGGCTTTGTCGTAAACCAGTTTGCTCCGACCCGGCTTGCGTTGGGCTATTGCTTGCATCGCCTCTTTAATCATTTCTTTTTGCGATGCCATGCCTACACCTCCTAATAGCTAATCCATCATTGTTAAAAACGTGCTAATTGTATTGCCTGATGAAAAGTGTTGCTCATAGGCCTCAAGCCAGAGCACGACTTTGATCATCACTTTGTTTAGGGTTATCCCACTGTGCCAGCGATTATCCCTCCAATGGCAAATCTGCACTTCTCCGTTTCGCCCGTTTTCAAGCGTATGCATGCAATGAGATAGACCATAGCTATTAACCGTTTGTTGGTATTGCAAAAGGGCAATTCCGGGGACACCATACTTAATTCTTGACTTTGGGCTTGCGTCGCCAAGGAGGCATGAGAAAAAATAAGTATGATGTCCCCAGATTTTCCCTCAGTGCCCCTGGCCCGCATTATTCACGAACGGGGTGTCTTCGTGAATAATGCGTCCCGCCGCTGCGGCGGGACTCAAGGCTAGCCCTGAGCGACGTCCCGCACACGCGGGGCGGAGTCGAAGCCCGGAGGGCAGATTATTCACTTCTATGTGAATAATCCGGGCTGGCGGAACCCTGGAGTGCTTAGGAGGAGTTAGTTAGGGAGATTTAGTTGGAGGGACACTAGGACCATAGGGCATAGACACTGGCCGTTCGTCTCAGTTGAGGGGCCTGTTTCCAAAATGCAAAGTCAAGACCTGACCCTTACCCCTGCTAAAGTTATAAGGCTGCCCAGTATTCCACCTACCACAAGGACTAATGTATGGTATATGTTTTGATCCATTTCATCTCCCGTATTACCGCCTTCATTTCTGCCTCATCACTGTAGAAACTCATTTGCTTGACCTCTTAAAATGAAATTGGTGAATCCCGCATTGGCGAGAGAGAATTTTCCCGTGATGCCAGCTTGTTCAAACCTAGCACTGACCTCCTGCGCCGAGTCATAACCTCCCGACACAATCATTACACGCAACGGGGGCCGGTGTTTTTGGGCAAGAAGCTGGAGAAAATGGTATTCGGTCGCCCGCCATCCAATGACCAGTACCCTTGTGACTTGTGGAATGCATTCCTCCAAGGTCTCTATGTGATCGGGTGGGCACTCATAACTTTTAGTCTCAAGTGGGATCGCCACTGCAGGGAAAACAGGAACTCCTTTGGATCTTGCAATAGGACAGTCTTTATCAAACAAATACGTGTCGGTAATGTCGATCTCGGTCGCACGATCGATTAATTCAGAGGCGACATCCCATTCATCGCGGTTATCAAGGCTGTGGATGACGGCGTTTACCTGACGCGCCCAACTCACCGAACCGTGCAACTTTATGATCTTATAATTATCCCTTGCTATGTAGTCGCGGAGGCCCTCTATCCTTATATCAACCGCAGGGAGAGCCTCTTCGAGCATGGTGTCGTAGTTAAAAGTAACCAGACAGATTTTCTCTCGTCCCTTGCTCCAATGCCGAAGTTGATCTAACAGGGCATCGTAGTTCGATCCATCTTTTACGGCTCTGTTTTTCCAGCCACGTTGACATTGAAAGATTATGTACTGAAGATAGAAGCGTACAGCCGCCAGTTGCCGGTGTCGCTCGGGGTCGCCTTCTGCCTCAGCTTGTATCTTTTGGAGTTCCTGCTCTATTGAGGTGTCCTCGGGAAGGCCCCGCAGACGGATATTAATTGCTTTACACCTTGGAAGGTTGGACACGGCGGTCGCAAAGACGTCTCTATTTTCAAACAATTCCTTCGCGAGGGGTGGACGCCTCTGCTCATCCCGGGCTGGAAGGCGTGATTGGGAGTGTGGAGGGTAAAACGGAGCTGAATCATAAGATGCCCCCGCTCCGAATACCACCATTAGCATGGCTTTTCCCCATTATGGAGCATAGGCAGTTCCTCGAAAGTGACGACTTGGCGTGGATGATCCAGTTTCTCGGCCATGGTCACCTCCTTCTGAAAGGGTATAATTAAGGGTCCGCGGTGACGTCTGTTGAGATGGTCTCGGCTCTCTCGGTGGAGGGGCTGAGTCCAAGGTAGGCACAGGCCTCACCGCGGATCTTTTGTCAGGGCTGACCCTTTGGCTCCCTGCCATTGGCGTTTGAGTAAGTGGCCGCCAGCATGGGGCCAGGTCAGCCCTTGCAACCTTCTGCTACTGTCCGGTCACTCGCCGTTGTCCTGCGGATCATGAATCTATGAACGCCGCATGGCAGCCAGGAAAGCCGCCATCCGAGGGGCTTTGCGGGAATAAAATTTTTCTTTATCGGGAAAAACCGCACGATCTAGGGGAGGCCACGTTGGGCCTTAATGGCTGCAATGATCGTCCTTCTTGCGGAGGAGTTTAACCCGTCGAGGACTTGTAAGTGCGCCCGTACTTTTGCAACAAGGAGTGCACAGAGGCGTTGGTCGAACTTCAGGATGTGCATATCGTAATCTGCTACGTTCCTCTCGTGTCGCAAATCGACTATCGCATCACCGACATCCTCAATCGTCTGATCCCCTGAATCTCTAAGATAGTCCGGAACATCCTGATGGACCTGTGGTGAGCGAGTAATGGGGAGGGACTCGGCCTCCAAAAGGTCCCTAGCGCTCAAGAAGAGGGCATAATAAGCACGACTTACGGAAGTACGACGGTCACCTTCCTCCTGGGAAGCATGTAATTTGTTGGCAACTTTCAGGAAGTCGCGTGGGTCCATCTACCCTGCTACCTCATAAGATAGTACGAACTTCCTATAATCTTCCCTCGATAGCATTGTGCGAAGGTGCCTCCGAGTCCGTCGCTCCGCGTCGAGTATTTCCTCAACATCGCCTCGGATGCGAATGGTTACCGCAAGCCAACGATAACCCTCGACTTCCGGGTCCTCCTTTACATCAATGGTCACCTGCTCCACGTGACGGTACGTATCTCGAACGATAGCGATGACATGTTCAACGGCCGACGACAGTAAATGCCGCCTGATGAAATCACCGGCGAAAGTGGTGATCGCCTCAAGCGGTCGGACATCCCTGAGATCGCCTCGAAAATCTCTACGGGTCCCAAAAAGTGACTCTTCCCTTCCCAAGGTCTTCTCCACAGGGAAAGGCAGGAAGAAGGGTTGGGGAGTGGGAACAAAGATTGCGCCTGCTTGAAGAAACCTGCTAAGGGACTGAATTCCGGTTGAGGTAGTAATGGGCTCTGCATGAGGAGTCACCTCTGGCTTCAGTTCTTGGGCTCCAAACGACCCAATCGAGGTGGGAGGAGAGGGCTTCCCAAGTGGCCTAAATAGCGTAGCCGTCTGCTCCGCGAAAGTGTGGTGCTCAAGCGCCATGGTTGACCTTACCTTCTTCAAGGCCGAAGTGTTCACCTGCTGCGCGATAGTAATCCCACGCCGCCGTCATGACGTCTTGAAGAGGAATTTGCTTAGCGTCAAAGATGGTGACTCCCTGCACAAATAGGCCCCCAGGGTATAGCCTGGACGGCTCCATTATGAGCGAAGAGGCTTGACGTTTTTCGTGTCCGGGGAAATAGTAAATAAATCCGCTACCGGAAGTAGGTCCGAGTCCAGTAGGTGCTGCCTTGACGTACTGACTCAAAAAATCGGCGGAGGGGATTCCCTCATCCAGCTTTCCGTGGAGATTTAGTGTGATGGTATGCGAAAGAATCTCAATGCCAGGGTCCGATTCCTTAACGGCTTCAAACACCTGCACGATTAGGCGATCCTGCACGTCTTGTTCAGGTATCTTAGTGTAGTTAATCTCAAAGCGTTCGGCCCGAACCCTAACAAGGGTTGTGAACTGAAAGAGCCAGCAGCTGACAGCGGCATCAGCAATATTTTGGACGGCAGTTTCTACGCGTAGGTCCGCAAGACCGGCACCAAACGGCAACATCCGCCTCAACAATCTGTCGTACAACCCGCTTTCTGCGGTCAAAAGCCTTATGCTTGGCAAAGCGAATTGTGCGTGATGAGAAAGTTCCACCTTTAACACTTTGATGCCAATCTTGTCCATCATTGGGCAACGCTCCCTTTATGGGTTTTCAGCTTCTTACCTTCGGCCTCTCCCCATATGATAAGCCGAACTTTATGCAATGCCCGTTCCGCCTCATCTAGGGCCGCCATGAGTTCCCTGTTCCGCCGCTTCTGCCAGGCGACCGTCCGGCAATGATCTGAGCAGTAACGGCCCCTGGGATGCCGAGGCTTGAACTGGGTCCCGCAGTGCTCGCAGCGCATGCCCTCCTCTCCACAGTTCGTTTATAACGCAAAAAGGGGCCAAAAAAAAGGACTATCAAGGCTCCGTCTCCCCTCGCGACCGACGGTCGGATCACTGCGGAAGGTGGGAGGTGGCAGCTTCCCTCTCCCGGCTCGGGCCTTGTCTTCGTCATAGCGGCGCACCCGGGGAAGGTCTAAGGTTGAGCCACCAGCAACCTTTCGCACCACCGCGCCCCTATTCTGGCATGTAGAATAAAGATTGGAGATTGGGGTTAAGTCGCTGGTTGACGGAAGTTGTCGTGATACGGCCCGGACCGACTTTTCGTGATCACCGGAGCCACCCAATTCGCCAGGCGAGAAGGGCAGCGGATCGCGCCCACGGAGCTATGGAAGGGTGAATGCCTCGGTCAACTTCTTCAGGGTCAACGCTTAACTAGTTTCATTTGACAGAGTCTCCACCGACCGCCTACTGTACACACAATACCCTTCGAGCCTTCAACCCGCCTCAGAATAGTCTCTTTTTGGCCCTGGTCGGTTTCAGTCTGTAAGCCCATATTCGGTTGAGGTCAGCGTTAAGGCAATTCGGTTGACGAACTTATCCGTATTGGTATACTTATACCGATACCCCTACTTTGGAGGAACACTATGGGTACGGAAAAGGCAACTTTCACCCTGCCCGCGGAGGTCCTGCGGAGGCTGGAAAAGGTCCCCGCCGGAAAGCGCAGCCTTTTGGTGGCGGAGGCCGTCAGGCGGGAGCTCGACCGCAGAGCTATGGCCGGGGCCTTGAAGAAGCTCCGACGCAGGACTGCCTGGAGAGAAAAGGACCATCCTGATCTTTTATCTCCCGAGGACTTTAGTCGCTATCGGCCGGCCAAGAGCCGGGTGACCGGGTGAGCACTCTGCTGGACACGAATTTCGTCATCGGCCTCCTTCGGGGGGCAAGTCCCTACTGGGAGCATCTGGAGCGATTAGTGGAAGCAACGGTCCCGACCATCTCGGCGGTGACCCGGTCGGAAGTTTTCGCAGGCTGCCACCCGCACGAGGAGAGAGTGACGAAGCATCTCCTCGATCGCTTTGAGACCATCCCGGTTCACGCCTCCATTGCTGATCTTGGCGGACGATACATCTATCGGTTCCGGCAAAGAGGATTAGCTTTGCACTTAGAAGACGCGTTAATCGGGGCGACGGCGGTTATGGAGGGATTCATCTTGGTGACCCGGAACGTGGGCCACTTCCCCATGCTCACGTTGGGGCAGGGCCTCATCCGGTTTCCGGATTAGGAAGGAAAAAGGTTAATTTTCCTTGACAGAGTGTCCACCGACCGCCTACCGTAAAACCAATAACCTGTGACCCTCCGACCCTCCTCCCACGGATCTCAGCGGAGCGACCCCATGGCCAAGAAGGTCGGCATCTTTGTCTGCGACTGTAACAAATCTCTCCCCATTGACATCGGGGCCATCACGCGGTCCCTGAACCTTCCGGCCAAGCCAAAGCTGTACTCCCGGCTTCGGCGGGACGACATTCATCCGCTCAAGTATCACGCGCAGAAGGAAAAGTATGACCGCCTCCTCATCGGGTGTTGTGGCGAGCGGGAATTTTTCCTCCACGAGCTTTCGACCATCGGATTCCAGGCGGAGCAGATCCAGTTCCTCAATCTGAAAGAGGAGTGCTTTTGGGTCCACGAGGACCGGGAGGCAGCTAATCGGAAGGCAGCCCGGCTCCTCCGGGCGAGCATAGAGACTGCCGAGGCGCGCCAACAGATGCCGGAGAGGCCGGTCAGGGCGGGGGACCTGATTTCCATCGTGGCCGAGACCCCCCTCGCCTTTTCGCTCGCCCGACGACTCGCCAACCATGCCAAGGTGACGCTCCTCATCGAGGAGACCTCCGAGGCCTTCGATAGCTTTCTCCCCTCGCCGCTCCCGTGCGAGGTGAATCGTGGACGGGTAACCGAGATCCAGGGGCAACTGGGCGAGTTTAAGATCGTCGTGGAACGGACCCAGGCCATAGATCTGGATCGCTGCGTTTCCTGCATGCGCTGCGTCCCCGTCTGCCACACCCAGGCCATCACGGCAGGCCTCCGCCTCATCGATTCGAAGTGCGACCGGTGCGGGGATTGCCTTACCGAGTGTGGAGAAGTCCAGGCGATCAAGATCCCCCGCAAGGACCAGCAGATGGTCGAGGCGGATCAGGTGATCTTCCTGGGGAGCCAGCAGCTACCACCTCGCTACCGGCGTCCGGGCATTCATCACGTTCCCACGGTCCGACCCGAAGACATCGACCGGATCGCTTTCGATGCCATGGCCCTGATCGGTGACTTCATGAAACCGGAATTCGTGAAGTACAACATCGGCACGTGCGCCGGTGGGTACGCCGACTTCAAGGGGTGTGGCATCTGCATCCCGTCCTGCCCTTACGATGCCATCCAACGAGACCCTGGAGCTTCGCCCTCTCGGGTCACAGTGGACCCGGTCAGTTGCGAGGGGTGTGGTGCCTGCATCTCTGCGTGTCCCACTTCGGCCCTCCATTTTGCCGAGCCCTCGCCTCGCTTCATCTATACGAAGATGCGGGCGCTCCTCGCCCCCGTGAACGGCGGAGAGGAGGAACGGCCGGTCCTCGCCTTTCACTGCAGCAATACCGGGCGGGCTGCGCTGCAAAACGCCCGGGCTTTGGAGGTCAAACTCCCGGCCAATCTGTTACCGATCGAGGTTCCGTGCCTCCGCTATGTTTCCGAGGCCAACATGCTCGCGGCGTTCCGCCTGGGGGCAGCGGGGGTGGCTCTCCTGGGCTGCGAGCAGTGCCCTCACGGAGAGCGGCAGCTTCTCCTCGAGAAGCTGGACTTCGCCAAAATCGTCCTCGAGAGCTTCGGATTCGGGGGGGAGCGGATCCGCCTCTTTACCACCGAGGAAGCGGCCCACGAGGCCCTCTCCGCTCTCGGGCGTTTCGCCACCCAGACCTCGCCGTTTCCGATTAAGTGGGACGGACAGTTTCCCGACAAGGTGGAGAACCGCGAAATCATCGCCGACGCGATCGCCACCTTCCTTGAGGGCACCGGGAGGAATCCGGGTCGTGTCAAGGAGAATACCCCCTTCCCCTTCGCCTGGGCCGATGTGCGGGCCGAGGGATGCACCATGTGCCGGTCCTGCGTCAATATCTGCCCGGTCCATGCCTTTAAGCTGGATGACGAGAAGCACACCCTGGAGTTTCGCTACATGAGCTGCGTCGCCTGTGGCATGTGTGAGAAGGCATGCCCGGAAAATGTCATCACCCTGCATCGGGACCTGATCCTGGAAAAAGCGGCCTTTACCTATCAGGTGATGGTCCAGGACGAGATGGTGGGCTGCCTCCAGTGCGGGAAAGAATACATCAACAAGAGAGCGCTCGCTGCCATTCAGGTCAAGGTGGGGATGCTTGATGCCTTTCTCGAGGGCCGGGCGGATCTGCTGCTCATGTGCCCGGACTGCCGGGCCGTCAAGGCAATGATGGAAATGGAGAAGGGATGGGAGCCGTGATCGGCGATCGGGAACTCTGCCAGTTCCGCCGTGAGTACTATGAGCTTTTCTCTGTCCTTTTCCTGCGAGAGCCGACGGCGGAGCTGCTGACAGCGCTCGGGCAAAACCTGGAGGCTCGCGTCGAGGCGGCAGCCGCCTTGCATCCCGTGCTGGGAGAAGGGTGGCGGGAAGTGGGCCAATTCCTCAAGAAGGAGCACGAGAATCCCAAGGATCTTGCGGCGAAAGTCACCGACGAGTTCACCCCCCTTCTTGTAGGTCCGGGCATCCCAAAGATCACCCCCTGCGAATCTTTGTATCTCACGGGCAAGCTATTCGGTCCCCCCCTCGTCCAGATCCGGAA
Organism: Candidatus Methylomirabilota bacterium; assembly: GCA_027293415.1. Classification (NCBI taxonomy): domain Bacteria; phylum Methylomirabilota (SeqCode); species Candidatus Methylomirabilota bacterium. The sequence continues at coordinate 51 of JAPUFX010000026.1, read as the reverse complement.
CTTCATGCGGCGGGTCGGGCTCGAGAAGCGAGAGGAATGGTCGGAGCCAGA
>JAPUFX010000025.1 GCA_027293415.1 Candidatus Methylomirabilota bacterium | reverse complement strand
CTTGGAGATGCCGGTCATGGCAATGGGAGCCGGTACCCAGGCGGCATCGAGTCCACTCTTGGTGCTGGTGGCCGCGCGGTGAGTCGCCACGCCACCGCGGAAGAACTTTATCTCAACCTCCAGGCCGTTCTTCTTGAAGATACCGTTGTCGATCGCGTAGTAGACCGGAATGTGAACCAACGGTGGTGGTTTCACGGGCATCCCTAAAACAATTTTGTCGGCCGCTATAGCCAGGTTAGGCCCTAGCAAAAAGACCGCACCCAGCACAGCGATTGCAGCCAAACATTTCAACATTCGGTTCATCGTCTTCTCCTTTCTCTCTGTTATTCGATCCATCATTTCTCCTTTATTTCCATTGGAGGTGGCTGTCAACATCCATCATGTCCTTTGAGCCGCAGTTCTAGGATTCCGCCCGGACCCGCCACGAGGCAAACCTGTGTTCGCAAGCCGCCACCGCCTTCGTTAGTATGATCCCCACGATCATCAGGAGAAACACGGGGGCAAGACCCTTGTCAAGTTCTAGCTCCCCGGTGTAGTCCTGACTCAGCGCGCCCAGCCCCGAGATGCTCATCAAAAACTCCGCCACTACCATGCCCACTAAGGCCCGACCGCAGGCCAGGCCGAGGCCGGCGACGAGATAGGGAACCACCGAGGGGAAGATGAGGTCCCGCCAGCGCTGGCTCTCGCTCGAGCAGAACGAGCGCGTCACCTCCAGGAGGGAGAGGTCTATGTTGCGCACACCGTGGTAGACATTCACGATGACGGGCATGATGGCAAAGAAGACCACAATGGTGGTCTTGCCGACGAAATCCACACCGAGGACCATAGCGATCGGGAAGGCCAGCGCCACCACCGGCGTGGCATAAAGGGCAAAGACATAGGTGTCGACCGCATACTCAAAGGTCTTGAAGCGGCCCATCAGAATGCCGATCAAGATACCTGCGGGGATGGCGATTGCCAGGCCGGCGACCAGGATCTGGAAGCTTTCGATGGCGGCCGAGGTCATCTCTCCACTTAGGAGGAGCTCGACAAAGGCGTTTATGATCGCGCTCGGGTAGCTAAAGGTCACTGGGGATATATTTCCCGTCAGACCAAGGGCTTCCCAGGAGCCGATGACCGCCACAAAAGAGATCAGGCGTACATAGACTCTGGGCTCCAGGATCCACACCAGCGGAGACCTTACCGATATATCTTGCGCCTCATTTGCGGATTGCACGTAGGTCGTCACTGTTGGGGCCCTCCAAGTTCCCGGAAAACTGAGGGATTGGCCCGGGCTCTGCGTTCGGGTTTCGCAGCGCCTCCCATAGGTAGTGGCGCAGCGCCTGAAAGTGGACGCTGCCACGAATTGCCTCTAGATTGCGCCCCCTACCGAAGCCGGTTTCCAGCTGCAAGCGAATCCGGCCCGGGCGAGGGGTTATGAGCACGACTCGGTCGCCCAGAAGAAGGGCTTCGTCGATGCTGTGAGTAATGAAGATCATCGTCTTGGGCTCGGCCTCGTTGATTTTGAGAAGCTCGTCCTGGAGCTGCTCGCGCGTGAGGGCGTCGAGGGCGCCGAACGGTTCATCCATCAAAAGCAACTCGGGCTGGGCCGCAAGGGCCCGGGCCAGTCCAGCGCGTTGCTGCATGCCGCCAGAGAGTTCTGCGGGAAAGTTATCCTCGAAACCGTTCAGCCCTACCAGGTTGATGTAGTGAGCGACGATCTTATCGATTTCCGCCGGGGACCGGCGCTGGATGCGAAGACCGTAGCCGATGTTCTGGTGGAGCCGCTTCCAGGGGAAGAGACCGAAGTTTTGGAAAACCATAGCCATCTCGGGGCGCGGCTTCACGACTTGCTCCCCCTTAAACAAAACTTCTCCCTGGTCATAGGAGATCAAGCCGTTCACGATGCGCAGGAGGGTTGTCTTTCCGCAGCCGCTCGGACCGAGGACCGTGAGGATCTCCTGTTGACGTAGTTCGATATAGATCCCGTCGAGGACATGAAGGGAGCCGTAGTGTTTGTGAATGACCTTGAGCCGAAGGATTACGCCTTGCTTTGGGTTAATATTGTCCTGGACGGCCATATTCCTGGTTATCCTTTTAGAAGTTTGGACAATCTTTCGAAGAGATCACCTTTGATTCTTGCCCTGTCAGTTACTATCTCAACAAAGATAAATTGTCTAGCATTCCCCTGCCCCCTAGGCTGAACTATCTGGGGGCTTCCCTGAAAGTAAGCAGGATAAAGTGAAAGAGAATATCACCACGAAGGACACGAAGTGGAAGGGCACTGAGAAGCAGACAAGCAGAACCCATTGGCTCCCGCTGAGGGGCAGGCCCCCTCGGCTCCTGCTAACCCACACTTTTCGCAATAGAGCTTTCCATGGATTGACTCATGGCCCGTTCTCGGATATTTTCTCTTCCCTGTTGCATGGTGCAATACCCTTTTGGGCCGATACCTGTGGACTAATATCATGTCTGCCAAGCTGTCGATTCGTGGACTTCAGAAATCCTTCGTGGTGAACGAAGGATTCGGGCACAGCCGTACCATTCACGCCATTGAGCGCGTGGACCTGGAAATAAAAGAAGGAGAATTTGTCTGTGTTATAGGTCCAAGCGGCTGCGGCAAATCGACCCTGCTGATGATATTGGCCGGCCTCTATTCCAAAACAGCGGGGGAGATCAGCCTGGACGGCACACCGCTTACCGGGCCGGGGCTTAACCGTGGCGTGGTGTTTCAGGACTTCGCGCTATTTCCCTGGCTCACCGTTCGCTCCAACATCCTCTACGGGGTAC
>JAPUFX010000024.1 GCA_027293415.1 Candidatus Methylomirabilota bacterium | reverse complement strand
AATGGACCCCGCCAAGAGATACTAAGACGTCCTAATAGATACAATAATAAAAACAAACACTTACAAGATCGCGCGTCTAAGTGCACGATTTTATTCGACAGTCGCAAGTGCGCAAAAAGAAAGGACGCGCCCCGGAAGGGCGCGCCCCGAAGTGCAATCTGTGGTACACAAGGCACCAGGGTCAGAGGTAATCAAAAACCACCAGAACCGACACGCATCGTCCCTCCCGGTGATCAGCGGCCGGCGGGAACCATTGAACGTGAGGTCGAAGAGGTTGGCTGCTGTCCCTGGCGCCTCTCAAGTTCCGCCAGTCGTCTCCTGAGGACCGCGATACGCTCCTCTTGGTCCTTGAGAGTCTCGGTAAGCTGATGGACCTCGGCGGCACGTTCCGCTTGTAGCAGTGTGGCCTGCCTGAGTTCGTCCTTGCGCGCCTCGAGCTGGGCCTTGAGTCCCTTTTGCTCTTCGACCAATCGCTGAGCTGTCTCCTGCCACAGGCGGAGCGCTTCCTGATCCACCTGAATGGCTTTTTTCATCCTCAGGAGCTCTCTCTCCCGTTGCTGCAGCACTTCCCTCTGCTCTTGCAACACGCGCCCTCGCCGTTCGACTTCTCCCTGCCGTCGCTTCACATCGGTCTGTAGCGCCGTCACCTCGCTAAGGAGTTTTTCCCTTTCGGCCTGGAGGGCCTCCAAACTCACCTGCAATTTCTGGGAAGCGCTCTTGGCAGAGGCGAGTCGCGTCTTCAACTTATCTTTTTCCTCGCCAGCCTTGGCCACTTTCTTCCGCAGGCCCCGTACCTCAGCCCTGAGCTTTTCTTTGGTCCTGGTGAGCTTGGTAATGTCTCCTTCGGCCTGTCGGACTTCCTTTGCCGACTTGGCCTCGGTCAGCTTGTGGACCTCGCCCACCCCTTCGAGCTCCGCCGACAGCTGACCGGTTCTTTCCGTGAGAAGGGCAATCTGCTCGCTCGCCTGATAGTATCGATACCCGAGGATACCCACCACTGCGCAGGCCACGAGGAGCATTATCCACATACCCGAATCTCGCATCACTGCCTCCCGGCCGCATTTTACGCACTACGTCCTTCAAGGGCAAGTGCTTTCTCACCTCTCTGGCTTACGTCAAGAGCGCTTCCTGAGGCGCCAGCATGTCTCTGTCCCCTCAACCCGCTCGACGGGCCCTGGGACTCGAGCGAGGCGAGGACCGACCATGATTGTCATGTTCATGGAGAAAGCCTTCTGAAGATCGTGCCTCATCGCCCTTTCCGCGAGAGGAGGCGGCGGGCGTCCCGGAATATCGCGTGAAACATGGGCTGGGTCAAGCGGCGGGTCAGAGTGTTCTGTTGACTGGGATGGTAGGACGCGACAAGAATGAGCCCGTTCGCGAGGTGAAAGCGGGCCCCGTGGGCAAATTTGGGCCGCGGGCGCGGGAGGGTTCCCCCTCTCTCACGGTAGGCCTTCAGGAAGGTGTCAAAGGCGATCCGCCCGAGAGTGACCACCACCCGGATCATGGACAGGTGCGCAAGCTCCCGTAAGAGATACGGCCGGCAATTTCCGAGTTCTTGGCGCGTCGGGTGGTTTTGGGGAGGGGCGCAGCGAAGTGCCGCGGTCACATAACAGTCTGTGAGCTCCAGGCCGTCCCCCCGAGCGATGGAGGTCGACTGATTGGCGAAGCCGTGGATATAGAGGGCACGGGTGAGCCAGTCACCACTTCGATCACCCGTAAAGATCCGGCCCGTTCTATTTCCCCCATGGGCGGCCGGGGCCAGGCCAAGGATGAGCACTCTGGCCTCGGGATCCCCAAAACTCGGAATCGGTCGTCCCCAGTATTCCCAGTCCCGATAGCGGTGGACCTTCACGGCTGCCACCTGCTGCCGGTACCGAGTCAACCGGGGGCACCGAGTACACTGGATTACCTCGGTCTGGACTTGTGCCAGGGCTTGCCGATTCCCGGACATCGCTCGCATCTTCGACCAGGAGGGTGCGCTCCCGGCGCTGCGGGGCTATGGACGCTTCTCCTTGATTTCGGCGTCCGCGTTTCCTGCCGACGGATCCTACTCCGTCCCAAATTCGACCACCACGATAGTCAGGTTATCCGTTCCGCCCCTGCCGAGGACCTCATCCCGAAGGGATTCCCCCCCCTCCCGCGCCCCGGCGCTCTGCACGAGTGTTTGCGCAATCTCCCCCGCCCCGAGGACATCGAAGAGGCCATCACAGGCAACGACCAGATACCGATCTTCTGCACCGAGTCGCCGCTCTCCCACCGTCGGCTCAGCCATCACTCCGACTGGACGAAAGTACGCATCGCCGAAGCTGCGCGTCGGCATGAGCCCCCGGTGACCCCGGACGACATACCCACCCTCGATATCCCCTCCGGCCCCAATGATCCGCGACCGCTCCAGCGGATCCTCCACCCGATGCGGTTGGGTTAAGCGGATCGGCCCTCCAGCCACCAGAAGAATCCCGCCATCTCCCACGTGGGCGAAAGTCAGCTCATCGCTGTGCAGGAAGATCGTGACCGCGGTGGCCCCACTGTCGATCCCTTGAAGCTTCTGCTCCACCACGTGGTAGGCCTGCCGGAACGCCTGAGACGGCGAAAGCCCGGCGTCATGGGCCCGGAAGAAAGCCTCATGCAGCGAAGCCGCCACGATCTCGGCCGCTTCCACTCCCCCATGGCCATCGTAGATACCGCCGAAGAGCCCAATGGTGGGGCGGACCTCCAAGACATGCCGATCTTCCATGCTCCGCCGAAAGCCGATATCCGAGATCTGATGGATCCCTCGAATGCGCGCGATAGCCGGATCGGGTTGGTCTGACCTCTGTCCCTCTCGCACAATGTCAAGACCTCGACGAAGCCGCCTCACTTTGACCATACGCCAAGGGAAGTACCAAGGCAAGGCTTGGGTTTTTATCTATCCCGGGCTATAGTCAAAAAGTGGACACCCCACGAGCAGACAATCGGGAGCTGGTTGCACTCGCGTTTCGATCCCTGGAGGCGGGCTTTGCCAAGGGAGGGGACGCAGAGGCAACCTCAGCCCTCCAGGAGGCCTTCGCCCGGCGGATTAGCAGCTGTCTGATTGACCTCCCGTCGCCCGAAGAGATAAAGGAGCTTCCCGCGGCACTCCAACAGGAGGTCAGAGAGCGGCAGCGAGAGACCGCCCTGTTACGGGAGAAACGGGAGGCATCTCTTCAGATTGTCCCAAGGTACAGCCATCTGCTCCAAAGCTACCGCGCCTACGACGCCGCGATGGGTTCCCCAAGGCGTCTTGCGCGCTACCTCGGGATGTCGGCCACCACCGTTTTAGTCGGAGGGGGTCTGGGCTACCTGGTGGAGCGGGGGACAGGCCTCCCTTACGCGACGACGGTCGGGATCGGCTTGGGGGTCATCGCCTTTTTCTCCATGATGCTGCAGACACTGGGCACCAGCCGACAGATGACCCAGGTGGAGTCAGCCCACGCCGCCGCGGTGCACAAACTTCAAGAGGAGCTTTACGCCACCTTCGAGGCGGTCGATGCAACGCAACCGGCCGAGAGACACAAAGACCCGACGACGTGAAGGAGGCACCGTCATGGTGGACGCCGGTCACCTCGTGGAAGAGACACGGCAGGAACTTCAGGCAGTTGAGACGCGGATCCGCCGGCATCCCTATCTCGATGCGGTAGAGGCTGGTTCCCTTTCCCGCAATGAACTCCGCCGATTTGCCGGCCAGCAGCACCACATCATCGGGAGTGATCTGAGAGCAATGGCACTGTTGATCGCCAAAGCGGAAACCGCGAAGGCCCGGGAGTTCTTTTGGGAAGGCATCCAGGGAGAGTGGTCGGCTCTCGAGGCACTTCATGCCTTTGCCAGCGCCCTGGCCATGCCGGCCGAGGAACTGGAGGCATCCGAGCCGATCCCCGGGACTTTCGCCTACAGTGCCTATGTGGCCTGGCTGGCCCTCTTCGGCTCCTGCGCCGAGTTTGCCGCCGCCTTCCTGGTAAACCTGGAGGCGTGGGGAGGCAACTGCGCCCGGATGAGCCAGGCCCTCAGAACACGGTACCAGTTGAAGAACGGGGATGTCGCCTTCTTTGACCTCTTCAGCAGCCCGCCCCCAGGTTTCCAGGAGCGAGCCCTTCAGGTAATCCAGGAGGGGCTCGACCGAGGGGTCAAGCCCCAACACATCCGACGAGCGGCCCGCATGCTGCAGGGCTACGAACTGCTCTATTGGGATACACTCCATCAGGCCGTAACAGGCTAGCCCCGCGAGAATCGGAGGGGTAGAGCTGCGCAAAAGATCTATTGACAGCAAGCGGCCAGGGACCTATAGTTGGCTCGTCGACTCTCGATTCTCACGGTTTTGTCTGCTCACCTTGCCGATGCCGCGAGGAGTGAAGTCCCGCGGCTTTTTTGTTCCGACCATGGGCGATCGAGCGAGCAAATACGGGAGGCGAAGGGAGGAAGGATGGCAGAGTATCGGGGGCGTGATGACCACGGGAGGGAGGCGAGGGCGTACCCCTCGCATCGGCATCCCCTCGAGGTCATCGTGGACGAACGCGGGGTCGAATCGGCGCTCCGCGCCTTCAAGCGCCTCGTGCTCCGTGACGGGATCCTCCGGGAGTTGAAGCGGAAGAGGAACTATGAGAAGCCGGGGGAGCGCAAGCGCCGCAAGGTTCGCGAGGCTGCTCGTCGGCGTCGCCGACAACAGAGCCGCGCCCTCAGGCGTCAGAATGACCGACCGTAAGAGCGCGGTCTGGCCTAGCGCAGTACCGGGGATCGGTAACGGGAAAAGGAGAAAGAGGCATGGGATCGAGAGTGTACGTGGGCAATCTCCCCTTCACCGTGGATGAGGAACAGCTCCGCCTCCTCTTTGCGGAAGGAGGACGCGAGGTGCTGGAAGTCAAAATCGTCACCGATCGAGACACCGGACGCCCGCGCGGCTTTGCCTTTGTGGACATGGCCACCCAAGAAGAGGCACAGACGGTCATTAATTCCCTCAACGGTACCGAGGTCGGTGGGCGCACCCTCACGGTCAGCATGGCCCGTGAGCGGCAGCCCCGGGGAGGCGGGCCTGGCCGTGGCGGCTTTGGCGGGGGCCGTGGCGGCGGCGACCGGGATAGGTACTGATGGCTAGAAAAGCCCGGGCATACCGGGGGGCCAAGCGCCAGAAGGAAAAGACCCGACAGGCGCGACAGGACGAAAAGCGACGTCGGAGACAGGAGAGAAAGCAGGGTCCACAGGAAATAGCGGGACAGGAGCCCGGGGCCGGGGACATTTCACCCGAATCACCCGATCGACCTTCAGAGACATAGGCGCATCTGTTTCTTTACACCCGCCTGATTGTTCCGAGAGGCCACATCCTCTTCAACAGTGATATGGATCTCATCTCCCTCTAAGCGGAGGAAACTATCCCGCCGAGGGACGAGTGCCTGACCAGATCTCTAGCGGGGCCGAAGGTTGATACCCCAGGGACGCATACTTCAGGCCCCGCCAGCCCCACACTACGTGAGCTCCCTCAACCGTAAGTAACAATAATGAAACCCGCTTCCTCCCGGAGGGATCCCCCAGCCTTACGGAATGCTACTTCCGGCTGAGGATCGAATCCTTCAGGGCCTTCGCGATCCGGATTCGGACCACCCGCTTGGCGGGAATCTTGAGGGGTTCCCCAGTCTGAGGGTTTCGACCCATACGCGCCTTGCGGTTTACCAAGACCACCTTGCCAATCCCTGGAACGGTAAACCCATTCTTGGCCTCTTTGGCCGCCAGCGAAGCCAACTCATCGAGCAGCGCCGCAGAGGTCGCTTTGGTAATATCCGCCTTATCTGCAAGCCGTCCTACGATCTGTGCTTTCGTCATTGCCTTTGCCATCTTCCCCTCCTTTGCTTACAGGGTTTCCGCCGCCCCAGCTTCCCGCCGGTCAAACCTATATCGTGTCATGCCCCGCGAGTCAATAGGATCTTCACGGTCACATATTGCAGTAAAAGCGTCTAGCACATTTAGGAATCCAGGATACCGCACACGTGTGCAAACCGTACCGCAAGTCCGCAACCCCCACGCAACCAAGAGCGGCTGCTCGTTGTGTTGCCAAGGGGGAAATCCGCGATGAGACGTTGTGGGAAATGCGGTATATCCATAGCCTAGCGTCAGCGAACAAGTCAAGCAAAAAAAGCCATAAAATGTGGGTTTTTTGCAGGTTTTTTGCACCAAACTGTGGAAATGTCTGTGTACTGGGTGTGGATATGTCAATAACTCGTCAAGGCTGGTTGGTCCTGACAGGAAGAGGAGAAAAGGAGTGAGTTCCTAGATCAACTCCTCCATTACCTGATGTTCGGACGTAATCTCAGTGGTTGACCCATCCCCCAAAACACGACGGGCACCAAAATGACCTTGATGCCTGTGGGGCGCCTCTTGTTCAAGCCATTGGGGTCGCTTCTTGGAATTTCCCTTACTGTCCTCCTTTGATGGACTGCCGTGCGATGCGTTCCTGTTTACGGGCTGCTTCCTCAAATTCATCTTGGCGTCGGTTCCATCGGCCCCACCGTACAAACTTGCTCCACACAACTTGGCCTATGTCATCGCGGAGGACTTCGTACAGGATGCCTTCTGGTTTTTGGGTTGTCCGTATCATGGCTTACCCCTTTGGATCAGGTGGCAAGATCACAGTGGGAAATGGTGCACTGAAAATGGAAACGCCCCCCCCAGGCCGTGCTCCGCCTGGGAGGGCGTCCGAATGTGTGTTGCGCCTTCGATTGTGCCGGAAGTGGGCTAAGGACTATGCCTACCCCGGTTCCATCCCTGGTTCTCCTGATGCGGCCTAAGTATCCTCGACCTAGCGAGTTGTGTCAGGCAAGTCAGGAAATTTGAATCCTTCGGGTGATCTGACCGTTGCTCTCCCAGTAGGTATGTTTGTTGGCGATGCGGGGATCATCCATCGTCGGCTGGATATTTCCCGCCTTGTCGATGGCGCGGGACGTGATAGTGTGTCCGCCAGGCTTCGCGTCCTTCCAATCCCAATGCCAAAACTTCCAGGCAAACTCATGCTCTTGACCACGGTCGACTCCTCGAGGGGACGCCCGGCCAGTCACAGACCCGTCCGCGTGACTCCCATCGGCGCAGTCACAGCAGGAAGACGAAAGGTGTCCCTATCCCTTACCGCTCGACCTTTGTCTTTTCCAGGGCCTGCTCCAACTGCTTGATTCTATCGCGAAGTGCCTTCTGAGTATTAAACGTCTCGGTATCATCTCGCACAATCGCAAAGATCCCGTCCACGTGCCCGTCTTTCCCGGTCAACAACCCGACGGTGAAGGCAATGGAGAAGCGGCTGCCGTCCTTTCGCACGGCAGGAACCCGAAGGACCTGATCACCGTAGTCGGTCCGGCCGGTCCGCATGACTTCGCGATAACCGGCCCAGTGTTGCTCTCGGTACTTCTCAGGGATAATAAGATCTAATGATTGCCCAAGGGTTTCCGTTTCTGCAAACCCGAACAACTTTTCGGCGCCGGGGTTCCAAAGCTCGATGGTCCCGTCGGCCCTCGCCAACACGATGGCATCCGCTGCCGCACCGACGATCCTCTCATAGATCGACATGCCCTATCTCCTCTCTTTGGATAGTCCTGCCGGTTCCCCCGCCGAGGGAAGACCGTGGACCGCCTCCCTCTGCTAGCCCTGAGCAACGCGCCGCAAACGCGGGGCGCAGTCGAAGCCCTGAGGGCAGATTATTCACTTCTATGTGAATAATCCGGGCTACAACGCGGCGGGGGTCAGGTTCACCAGGTGATGGTAGTGTATAGTGAGCCGCGTGCCCGGCTCAGATCCATCGGGCTCGACATGGATGACCAGGCCATCCGCCGCCTCGCTCGTTCCCACCAGACTCCCTGTGACCGTGGGTCCCCCGAGGGCTCCGGCTGCCAGTGTGAGGGTAACCCGTTTCCCTACGTGCCGCTTGATCTCTTCTGGCTTCATCCTGCTCCTCCTTCCCTATTGTCAGGCAGCTACCTGTCTCCACAATTTCCCCGCACTTCTCCCCAGCCTTTCACTCGAGAGCGCCCCGACCCGCTGACGGGATGGTCTCAATCCCCCGTTGAGGGGTCAGAGGGTATCAGGGGTCGGCATCCTCACCCGGCTCGGGCTCCTTTCCGAGAAGATAAAGCGTCCGCGGGAATGCCTCTCCCGAGCGCGTGGTGATCTCACCGATGACATCGAGATATTCCGCCTGGGAGATTCCACCCCGCATCGTGCCAAGGGGGAAAACCCCGACCGTTTCGCAGCCGCGCTGGAACAGCGCGCTGAGGGCGCCTTGAAGGGTGGCGAGGACGACCTCTCTGCGACAACTCATCTCGGCCTCGAAGTCGTACACGATCACGCGTGCGACATATCTGACTCCTCGCGCTGTCCCATCGGCAATCATCACCGAACCCAGTGGGTGCTTTTCCGTTCGCGCGGCACGCTCTAAGGCAACCCAGAGATCGAGTGGCGTGGCGTCCGGGTCCAGATCCTCGGTCACCGCTTGCAGGAGAAGGTAGGTGTCCTCCGGAAGGATGAGGGCATCCAGTGGAGGCGGCTCGCTCGAAGACCATGGGATTATTTCCGTTACTCTCCGATTCACAGGTCACGGTTCACAGTTCACAGCTCGAAGATCGATTACCGTAAACCCGACCATCATTCTTTCTTGGTCGTCGGTCATCGGACATCGGTCATCGATTCTTTACTCCTCTCCTTGACCCGGCCTTTGGAAGAAGGGGAAAGGATCGTCGATTTGAAAAACCTCCTGGGAATAGAAGGCCTGCCCGTACGTGCAGCCGATGAGGAGACCGAAGTAGCGGGCGAGGGTCTGCAGACGGCCCGGGATGGTCCGATAGCCCGGCCGGCCAAACTGGGAGCCATGCGCCTTGATGGCCTCAACGGCCCTGGGAAGCTCCTCGTCCACAGCCACAATGAAGGAGGGACGCTCGAAGGGGGTCAAGAAATAATACAGGACCTTTTGAACCGCATGAGGCCGCCCGCCTGCTGGAAATTTTTCCAGGTGGGCAAAGTTGGCAGCATGGGTGACCAGGTGACCAGCCGCGATGTGGTCGGCATGCCCCCGGCCGCGGCCCGGCTCCACAGCGTAGTGAGGTGCAAGGACGATCTTGGGCCGGTACTTGCGGATAAGGAAGGCGACCTGTTTTCGGTTTTTAAAATTATCCTCGAGACGGGTATCCCCCAGATCTAGCATTTCAAACGCGTCCACCTCAAGAAGCTTGGCCGCCTCCTCCGCTTCCCGCTTTCGGAGCTTGCGGGTCCCGGCCCCCATATCGCCCTCGGTGAGACTCACCATTCCAGTCCGATACCCTCTCGATTTCATCTTCAGGAGGAAAGCCCCGGTCCCGATCTCGGCATCATCCGGATGCGCCCCAAAGGATAAAAAGTCTACCGCGAGCCCCATCGTCCTTCCTCACTAAGCTACTCAGCCATCAGCCGTCGACAAAAAGCGACTTTCCCGCCCTACTTATAAAAATCCTCCCGGCTTCCGCTCACGACCTCCACCTCGATCACCCGTGCTTCACGGAGGACCCTTAAGACGACCTTCTCATCAGCCCGCTTCTTCCACAGTTCTTCATACAGGTCGCGTCGCGTCTCCACGGTGCAAAAATTCACGGCGAGGACGACGTCCCCCTCTCTGATCCCCGCTGCTTCTGCCGGCCCCCTCGGAACCAAACCCGCCACCATGACCCCTTGCTCCGCCGGTTGGAAGTACGCCCCGACCCATGCCCGTTCCGGTCGGCTCACGACCCGACCGAACTCGAGCAATTCCGTCCGGTTAAGCTGGTAGAGTTCTACCGGGATTGCCACCGTCGTGCGGCCCACCTCGGGCAGGTTCAATGAGGCGATCCCGACCACCCGCCCGGCCAGGTCAAAAACAGGGGCACCTCCGAATCCAGGGTTCTGGATCGACAGCCCGATGACTTTCGTCAACATGTATTCCCAATGCGTGTCGAATTCCCCGATATAGGTGATGAATCCCTCGGCCACCCGCCACTCTGCCGTCCCGGTGGCTGCAAGGAGAAAGACGGGCTGCCCGAGCAGGATGTCCATGGAGGAGCCGAGACGAACCGCGGAGAGCTCCTGAGGTGGAATCTTCAGGACGGCCAGGCCGCTGGTAAAGTCTTGCGCCACCAGACGACCCTGAAACTGCCGACCATCCGAGAGGCCTATCCCGAGTTTGTCGGCGCCCAGGACCACGTAATTGACCGTCAGGAGAAATCCTCCGGTGTCGACAATGACGCCGGTCCCTATCCGTTGCTCACCCAGGACCACGGTCGAAGGATGGTCCGGCCGGACGGTCACCTGGATACTCACAACAGCGGGCAGAACCCGACCGATCAATTCGGGGGGCGCATCCATGATAGCGCTCCGCAGTGCCACAAGATCAGGCGTTCATCTTAGCAACTTCCCCACAGGGATGCCAAAGGAAAAGCCTGTTCGGAGAGCTTCAGGAGAACGCCGTTCCGGCGGCCACGCTGAAACAGCTCATTGGAGAAGCACAGGACCCGCAGCCAGATACAAGAGGGCGAGGGTAACATCCTTCCAGGACGGCGCACAACCCCCGCACATTGGCCTGATTCATGCAAAAGTGGAAATTGCCTCAGGCCGCGCATTGTGGCTCCCCTCCCATTCCCTCGTCAAGGGCCCGATGCGTCGAGTCATGGGCATGGCAGAGCTCAGCTCCGTGGGTCTAACCACTTGGGGCTCCGTATCCAAACACCGAGCACCTGTCACTCGTCTGTGATATAATACACAGTCTCTGACGGAGGAGAGATGGATACAACAGGCTCCCCAACCAACCAGGTTGTCGTCAATAATCAGCTGCCTTCGGCCGATACGGACCGGATCTATCGGATCATTAGCGAATTCGCCGAGGGATTCGAGGTGCTGTCTCGCATGCCCCCGGGGGTCGCGATCTTCGGGTCATCGCGGGCCACGCCGCACGATCGATACTACGGTGTCGCCGAGGATATCGGCCGCCTCCTCGTCCAGAACGGATTCGCCATTCTGACCGGCGCGGGACCAGGTATCATGGAGGCTGCAAACAAGGGGGCGCGGGCGGCAGGAGGTCCCTCCATTGGATTGAACATCCAGCTTCCCGTAGAGCAGCCGATCAATTCCTATATCACTACCCTGCTGAACTTCCGCTACTTCTTTGTCCGAAAGGTGATGTTCGTCCGATACTCTGTGGCCTTCGTAATCATCCCAGGGGGATTTGGGACGTTAGACGAGCTATTCGAATCGGTCACCTTGATTCAGACTCAAAAGATCCGCTCCTTCCCGGTAGTCCTCGTCGGGCGGGAGTACTGGCAGGGCCTCCTCGATTGGCTTCACGGGACCGCGGTGGAGCGGGGAAGGATCACATCTGAGGAGATGGCCATCTTCACGGTGGCCGATACGCCAGAGGAGGTCCTGACCGCGATCCAGGGCGCGAGGGTGACCGACCGCCAACCGATACCGTAGCCAATTCCTCCTCAGGACCGTCCCTCACTCCATTTATCCGTCGCTCCCAATACGCCCGGGCCGTTCAGTAGGTTCGCACGAGTAACCGGGGGCTCGACCCGCAAGGGCAAGGCCTGGAAAGAGAAACGAACCACCCAGCAACGACGTGAAATCGCGTCCGAAAATGGCTTTGACATTTTCCTTGCCCCTGCGTATTGTTATAAATGAAGGCGGCGGTGCCAGAGCCCTCGGACCAGGGTAATGGTTGCTATGTCCTATCGATACCTCGAAGAAGTCGCCATTGCCGACGTGGCCTTCGAAGCAGAGGGACGGACGCTTTCCGAGGTCTTCGAGGCATCGGCCTTAGCCGTTACGGAGACCATGGTAGATTTGGACGGTCTTTCGCCCGTCCAATCATGCCAGATCTCGCTGACCGCCGAGGATCTAGAGACTCTTCTCTTCCGCTGGCTTGCAGAACTCATCTATCTCAAAGATTCGGCATGTCTCCTCTTCGGGCGATTCGAGATTTCCATCCGGGAGGCGACGGAGTGGGAGCTTGAGGCGACAGTGTGGGGGAATCTGATCGATTACGAGAAGATGTCGCTCAGATTGGATGTCAAGGCGGTCACGTACCACCTATTCGCCTTGGAGCAGACCCCTCAAGGATGGAGGGCGCGGATCGTCCTGGATATATAGGAGGGTAGGGTCATGGACTTCAAAAAGATTGCTGATGGTATCTGGGAGGCTCCTCCCACCGCCAAGAAGGGTATGCTTGTTCCGGCCCGGATTTACGCCACGGATGAACTCTTTAAAGAGATGGATCAGGGGGTCTTCGAGCAGGTGACCAACGTGGCCTGCCTGCCCGGGATCCAGAAGTACGCCCTCTGTATGCCTGACGGACACTGGGGTTATGGATTCCCCATTGGGGGCGTGGCCGCCATGGATCCAGCAACGGGGGTCATCTCGCCGGGCGGAATCGGCTTTGACATCAATTGTGGGATGCGTTTCCTCCGGACCAACCTCACCGAGGCCGAGGTCAAGCCGAAGCTCCGGGAGCTGATAGACCGACTGTTCTATGCGATCCCCTGCGGCGTGGGCACAAAGGGACCCCTGAGGCTGAAGGAAGATGAATTTCGAGAGGTGATGGTTCAAGGTGCCCGGGGCGTTATCCGGCGCGGGTACGGCTGGCCGGAGGATGCTGAACGGATCGAGAACTCCGGCTGCATCCCCGGAGCCGATCCCGCCAAAGTCAGCGCCA
This sequence comes from Candidatus Methylomirabilota bacterium, assembly GCA_027293415.1. NCBI lineage: Bacteria > Methylomirabilota (SeqCode) > Candidatus Methylomirabilota bacterium. Next base: position 4,433 of record JAPUFX010000024.1, on the reverse strand, counting down.
AGGCCACCAGCCGGGGGATCAACCAGCTCGGGACGTTAGGGTCTGGCAACCATTACATGGAGATTCAGGTGATCTATCCCGGCAATATCTACGATCTGGATGTCGCCAGGACACTCGGAGTTGACCGCGAGTTTCAGGTCGTGGTGATGTTCCATTCCGGCTCCCGGGGCTTTGGTCACCAGGTCGGGACGGACTACCTGGAGATTTTCGGGCGGGCCATGAAGCGGTACGGCATTACCACTCTGGATCGAGAGCTTGCCTGTGCGCCTTTTTCCTCTCCCGAGGGTCAGGACTATTTCAAGGCAATGAACTGTGCGGCCAACTCCGCCTTTGCCAATCGCCAGGTAATAACCCACCGCATCCGAGAGGTCTTTAGCGACATCTTTAAACGGGATGCCCGAGATCTGGGCCTCGACGTGATTTACGACGTCTGCCACAACATCGCCAAGATCGAGCGATACCGGGTGGATGGCCAAGAGAAGGAGCTGCTCATCCACCGGAAGGGTGCGACGCGTTCCTTCCCGCCGGGGCATCCAGAGCTGGCGGAGCGGTACCGAGCCATCGGCCAACCGGTGATTATCGGTGGATCCATGGAGACCGGCTCTTACCTGCTCATCGGAACGGACAAAGCCATGGAGGACAGCTTTGGTTCCACCGCCCACGGTTCCGGCCGGACGATGTCTCGCACCGCCGCCAGGAAGAAGGTCCATGGCCGAGACCTGCTGCGACGGATGGAACAGAAGGGAATCTACGTCAGGGCCGCCTCCCTTTCGGGAGTCGCCGAGGAGGCGGGAATGGCCTACAAGGACATCTCGGCCGTAGTGGATGCGGTGGAAAAGCTGGGGCTCTCGAAGAAAGTGGTGCGGCTGCAGCCGATCGGCAATATCAAGGGGTAACGGCACCGAGGCAGCTATGGAGAGCAAAGAGCTATTGTACACTTCGTACCGGGTGCTTGAACTGAAGAGCCTGCTCCCCGAAGGGCTCTCCGGGGCAGAGCTTCGGAAAGTAGAGGAGTTTGTCGAGAAGCGGGACGATATGGGGTTGATGGCCTTTCTGGAACAGATGAACCTGTCCGGGCAGAGCCGGGAGCGGCTCCAGATCATCAAAGAGGCGCGGCCCATCGCCCAGACCATCGTCGCCCTCTGGCGGGAAATGCCCCTCCGCCATGAGGAGATCGAAGCACAGTACAAGCAGCTTCAGCACCTCAAGGTCCAATATAACCGGATCGCCCCCCGGCGGGCAGGTGTTGAGTCCTTTTAACTGCCCTCCTGATCCCTTCACAGAAAGCTCACGATGCAGGCAGTTCGCTTTCACACGCATGGGGGATGCGAGGTTCTGAAGCTGGAGGAGATCCCCGACCCCCAGATTGCCCCGAACGAGGTCCTGGTGCGAATTAAGGCGTGCGCCCTGAACCACCTGGACCTCTGGCTCCGCAAGGGGCTCCCCGACGTCAAGGTACCTCTTCCCCACATCCCTGGCTGCGACATCAGCGGCGAGGTGGCCGCGGTTGGTGAACTCTGCACCCGCGTCCAAGTGGGGGATCCTGTGGTGATCTCTCCTGGGAGGAGCTGCGGACAGTGCCTCCGCTGCTTGGAGGGCAGAGATAATCTCTGCGCGAGCTACCAAATTATCGGTGGCTATGGGCTCTCCGGCGGATATGCCGAACTGATCAGCGTGCCCGAGGTTAATATTCTCGGTCTTCCAAGAGATCTCGACTTTGTCCAAGCCGCCGCTCTCCCGATCACCTTCCTCACCGCCTGGAATATGCTAGTCACCTTAGGGAACGTTCAACACGGACAGACCGTGTTGGTTATGGGTGCCGGAAGTGGTGTGGGTGTTGCCGCCATCCAGATCGCAAAGCTGTTCGGGGCATCCGTCATTGCGGCCGCCGGCACCGATGAGAAGCTGGCCAAGGCACGGTCCCTCGGCGGAGACCACGCCATTAACTACCAAAACCAGGCGGTGGCTCAGGAGGTTCAGCAGCTCACCGCGCACCGGGGGGTCGACATCATCTTCGAGCACGTCGGGGGCGAAACCTGGAAAGAACTGATTCCAATCCTGGCCCCGGGAGGAACTCTGGTCACCTGCGGAGCCACGAGCGGACCCATAGCCGAGACCGACATCCGGTATCTCTTTATGCGGCAGCTCCGGATTCAGGGAGCGCACATGGGGAGCAAGGCCGACCTCATGACCATCCTCCCCCTGGTCGAAGCGGGAAAACTGAAGCCGGTGGTCGACCAAGTTCTCCCCTTGTCTGAGGCCGCCCAAGCCCACCGCCTCCTGGAGGACCGACGGCAGTTTGGCAAGGTCGTTCTCACGATCTAGCCGCGCGCCGCAGGTCCCACCCGCGGCCAATCTTTCCCCCCTCTTCACCCACGCTCCTCCATAGAGGCATCACCTACAACGGGAAACCCAAAGAGATCCACGGACCGTCCTGCCGCGACCGAATCTGGTACGACTATTGCTCAAGGGCAATCCAGATCGGGAGTCGTCTGTGGGAAAGATACTGTTTTCATTGATTGTTCCTGGTGGCCTCCTTTTGGGCGCCACTGTGGCGTTCTTGAATTGGATGGCACCTCCGGGCTTGCTCTCGACGCTTGTCCGCGTCTATCCGTACGCCGTGTACGGGGCCGGGATCCTCCTCGGATGGCGGTTCCGTCGAAGCCGGCTGGTGACCGCCATCCTTCTCCTCGCGCTCGTCGATTGGGGACTACTGCATTTTGCGGCGGCGAACCCCGCGACCGCCGCCACTGGCCGCATCGTTTTCAACGCCGCAGGTGTGTTGTTACCCCTGAACCTTGCTATCCTGTCCCTCATGAGCGAACAGGGCATTTTTACCCCGAGCGGGCTCTGGCGGCTCGGGATACTTTTCGCCCAATTGCCCTTCGTCGCCATCATTTGCGAACCCGCACAGGCAAGCGTGGCCGCGCTCCTCGAATACCCGTTCGTCGATGCCGGTGTTATCTCGGGGATGCGCGTCACCCAGCCGGTTCTGTTGGCGTTCGCCGCCGCATTCCTCGTGGTGGCAACCCGCTTCACTCGCCGCCCCCACAGCAATGAGAGTGCCTTTCTCTGGGCGTTGACGGCGGCGTTTCTCGGGCTCAACACCTCCAACATCGGATCCGTGTCAACGATCTATTTCGCTACTGCGGGACTGATCCTCGTCATCTCCGTGGTCGAAACCTCCTACTCCATGGCCTATCGGGATGAACTCACGGGACTTCCGGCCCGACGAGCCCTCAACGAAGCCCTTCTCAGGCTCGGACCTCGGTATACAGTGGCGATGCTCGACGTCGACCGCTTCAAGAAGTTCAATGATCAATACGGCCATGACGCGGGCGACCAGCTGCTTCGCATGGTTGCCTCGAAGCTGGCCAAGGTATCGGGCGGCGGAAAAGCCTTTCGGTACGGCGGAGAGGAATTCGCGATGATCTTCCCCGGCAAATCGGTGCAGAATGCCATACCCCATCTTCAGGAACTCCGAAAGGTAGTCGAGACGACCGGCTTCACTTCGCGCAATTCCGACAGGCCTCGGAAGAAACCAAAAGAGCTGAGACCGAACAATCCGGCCCGAAAAGCGGTTTCCGTCACCATCAGCATCGGCGTGGCCGAACGGACCGAACAGCATGCACATCCGGATGCGGTGATAGAGGCAGCGGACCAGGCCCTCTACAGCGCCAAGAAAGCCGGGCGGAACAAGCTTCGCACGTATCCTCAGGGCTCCGCGAGATAATGGGGGCAGAGGCGGGAGGAATCCGCGCGGTCATTCGCTGTTGCAGCGAAGGCCAATTGATGTATGATCAAAAAACCGACAACTCATCACGGGAGGTTATGCAATGACGACCGAAGTCCTGATCTACGGGAAGGACGGCTGACCCTTCACCACGGCGGCCCGGGAGGATTACGCCACACGGAATGTTCCCGTTCGCTATATCGATGTGAAAAAGGACAAGAAAACCCTCGACGAAATGCTCAAGGTCTCCAAGGGAGTGCGGGAGGTCCCGGTCATCGTCGAGGATGGCCGGGTGACCATCGGCTTCGATGGCACGTGAGAGGTGTGAGGCCAGGGTCCTGGCCATCACTTCCAGGCCGTCCATCCCTCGTGGGGTGCGACGGCCTTTCCTTCGCCACCCGAAGCCCTGTGGCGCCAGCCTTCAAACCGTGATGGACCTTAATCAGATCGACGGATATCTTTTTCAAGGCTCGTCCCCCCTCGGTCCGCGCGATACCGACCGGCTCCTGTCCTTAGGGGTCAGGGCAGCGGTGGACATGCGGGCCGAGACCCAGCCCCCTCTTCTCCTGGATAGCACCCTCTGGCTCCCCACGACAGACGGAGAAGCCGCCACGGTAGAGCCGCTCACCACGGGCATCCGCTTCATTGACCATTGCCTGAGCCTCGGATGGGGCGTGTACGTTTACTGTCAGGGAGGGAT
>JAPUFX010000023.1 GCA_027293415.1 Candidatus Methylomirabilota bacterium | reverse complement strand
GGAGATCGCCCAGGAAAGGGGCCGGATCGCTCCAGGAGAATACGGCCGACACTTTCCGACCGCGGCAGGATCGCCACCACTCCCTGAGCGTCAACTCCCCTCGCCGCCAGTAGGAGAAGGCGGATTGAAGATCACGCATCCAATAGATCCACTTCACCGTCCCGTACTTTTGCTCGAGGTTGGGCGGTAATGGCCAGCCCACCGTGTTACAGTACTTGGCATAGAGCAATTCCACCCCACCAGCCTCGGCGATGGCGGATCTGAGGCCGGGCCGGCCAATGTTGGGCTCGATGATAAAGTACTCTCCGGTACGCTTGTCACGCTTCATTTCGACAAAACCAAGGCCCCGATAGCCGACCTTCTTGAACAGCCGAACCGACTCCTCGAGGACCCTATCATTGCGACATTCCTCTCCGAGGCTACTGCTGCCGATCTGTGGCGGCCACTGCCGGAGCTTACGAGCGACGAAAGTCACGACCGGCTCTGAGTCAGCGTTGAAGTAGCAATAGCAAGTGTAGAGATCGGCGTCGGTACCTTCAATCCACTCTTGCACCACCAACCCCTTGGACCATCCCGCGCAGCGATCGCAGAGCGCAAGAAACTCCTCGGCGTTGTTTGCTTTGTACACCTTGGCCGCTGCACGCTGCGTCCAAGTTGGCGTTCTCAGGGGTGGTTTTAGAATACAGGGGAAGTTCAGTTTCTCCGCCACTTGTTCAGCGTCTACCATGTTATAAAGGAAAAAAGTAGGCGGTATCGGTATCCTCTCTCTTTGCGCGTAGCTATAGAAGCTGATTTTATCCACCAGCATCTCGACAATCTCTGGGTTAGGTAAATCGACGTGATACCAGCCCTCCAGTCGCTGGCGGTGCCGAGAGATGAGTAACACACTCAAATCGGTACAGGGGAAGAGGACAGCCTTGTGCTTTAGCTCTGGCCCCAAGGTTTCGAGCGCACGGATAAGCTCATCGGTCTCATGATCCGCAGTAAGAATCCTTTCGCAGACGTTGGTCCGGCAACAAAAGTGCTCGGGATCCTGGGCAATCCCGATGGCCGGGACATTATGACGGGCCAGGATGCGCGCCGTCTGCAGCCCTGTCACGCAGTCTAAGCCGATGACGATGGCTTTGGGTGATGTACTGTCCTGAAGATTCGATTGCGAGCTATTCTTAAACATCACTCATCCGCAGGTTCAGATCTGGTATTGTGGATGCTGGCACCTGGCGGTAGGGACATCGGTGCCCGGAAGTCGACTACGGATCTCTCAGGGCAACCCCGCATTATCACCGAGCCGGAGAAGAACCTGCGGGCGGTCGCAGGGTTCGTGGGACTGGATTGAACTGCGCAAAACAGTTCTGCGAGTTTGGCAGTGTTCTTGTGCAGATTGAACTCCTTGATTACGTTCTCTCTGCCTGCCTGCCCCATCCGGGAACGGATCTCTGGGGACTTGCTGAGCCTCTCCAAAGCATCTGCTATGGCGTGGCTATCACGAGGGCGGGTCAGAATCCCCGTCACTCCCGTTTCCACCAGCTCCGGTATGCCGGAGAGATCGCTTGAGATAACGTGCAAACCGCAGGCCATTGCTTCCATCAACGTCACCGGGATACCCTCGCGCCTTCCTCTCGGGTCGAGGACACTTGGGAGAACCGCACTGAGGGGTTGTAGGGGAGAGGCTCCCCTACGCCTGGGGGGTGCTCAGCGAGGCGAACGCCGAGCGCCGAAGGGGGGCCTGCCTCCCTAGCGGAAGTGCCGCACCAGCGCGGAATACTAGTGAGAAATAGTTGGTGCGGCACTAGTAACGTAGTAAAAACGCTCGGCCCCAGGACAGAAGCGCACACCCCTAGCCTTGGGCGGGAGCGGGCGGCTTTACCGTCTCTGCCTGCCAGCGGGTGCGGTAAAGCCACCTTAAATAAAAACGCCCTCCGGGCCGTGCTCCGCCCGGGAGGGCGTCTGAATCTCTGGTGCGCCGTCGATTGTGCCAGGGGGTGGCCGGGGGGCTATAGTTACCCCGGATCCATCGCACTGCCTACCGAGAGCTCATCGCTCCCCTGGTCGATTACCCACGCGACAACGCGAAGCGTCGCCTGGCGTCATCCTTTTTGTATCCCAACAGGCCTCCCCCCTGTCAAGCACAAACTGCGACCTGAACTATTGCTAGCGACGTCGTTGGTGCATGCGTTCCACATGCCATCCCATTCGTTCGTCCTCGGTCACCTCGGGCGGACTTCCGAGAGAGTCCACATAGTAGGTGAGGTCCCACAGCTCCTCATCCTCGAGCGTGAGGAAGTATGCGGGCATGGGCGTCCCATCGAACCCGGTGAGGATACTTCGGAAGATGTCGCGCGGCGTCGGTCCACTCTTGAACGGTCGGCGGGTGAGGTCGGCCGGCTTCACAGAAAGGTCTGGTGCCGAGGGGCCGTCCCCACGTCCCCCAGACCCATGGCATTCAGCACACTCTGCTTTATCATAAACGCGGCGGCCGCGGGCGATGACATTGGGCGTGCGGGGGGGCGGGGGTGGGATAGGAATCGGCTCCGGTGAGGGGTTCGTCGCGAACTTTGGCGAGAAAGTCTTGATGTACGCCACGACCGCCCGGACCTCCGCCTCGGTCAAATGATCCTGCGGCACCATTGCGGTACTGGGCATCCCTTGAACGACGCTCCGGATCAGGTCTGCGTCAGTGGGGAGCTGTCCTGTGTCAGTGGAACGGAGCTTGTACTCCCCCTTTGTGAAATCCCGGGGTGGTGTCGCAAATTCCCAGGCGGCCTCGCCCTGCCCATCGCCCTTGGGGCCGTGGCAGATAGCGCAGTGTTCCTTGTATTCCTGCCGTCCGAGCGCAAGGTCAGGGCGTGACTCGGCCGTCACAGTAAAGGACGAGGCAAGGATGGCGCCGAATCCAATAAACAGAAGGATTCTGCCAGCTGGAAGACCAACTCTGCTAATCGAGGACCACCAGTTGCCCGGCGACATGTGGCTTGTGAAGCTGACACTTGATCCGGAAGATTCCCGCCTTGTTCGCCTTGAAGGAGAACGTCTTACTCTTCTTGGCAGGCACAACCTCTTTAATTCCAAAGGCCTCGATCTGGTAGCCGTGTTCCTTGTCGAGCTTGTTAATGAGCTTGAGGGTAACCGTGTCCCCTTTACGCGCGTAGATCGACTCAGGAACCCAGACTTTCACTCCTTGCGGCGTCTGGACGTTCACAATGGTTAGAGTGACCGTACCCGCCTCAGTGGAGGTGGCAAAGTTCGCAAAAAAGAATACGGCCACGGTCATGAGAAATAGCACGCGTGCCCCTGTGAATGTCATCGTTCTCCTCCTTTCTGGCGTGAAAACAAAAACACCCTCCGGGCCATACTACACCCGCGAGGGCGTCAAAGTGTCTGGTGCGCCACCTATTGTTGTGCCCAAAGTTGGCCAGGTTACTATTAACAACCCCGCATGCATAACTCTACTTCCTGCGGGGGGGAAAGCTACCCTTATGCTTCGATCCCTTACGCGATACCTCGAGGGCCCGCTAAGGGGACCCACTTATAACCAACAGCCCTAGCCCGTGTCAAGATCAAACTACGGTGGTCTTGTGGGGGTTGCCCCGGATTTGGGGCAGGTCTAAGGGGGGGAGGAACCCTGGGACGATCAAGGCAAGATCGGAAGGGTCGTGAAAAGTTCTGCGGGATGCTATGGTCCCTTGTGCAAGAGATACGAGATGGGGACCCGGATTTTGCCGGGGACGATCGGAAGGGGGACGGCTCGCTTGATGGCTTGGACCGAGGCCTCGTCCAACACGGGATAACCCGATGATTTGGCTACCTTTACCCCTTCGACGCTTCCATCCCGGGCAATCCGAAACTCCACGTGCACAGTCCCCTCCATCCCCAACCGGCGCGCCAACGCTGGATACCGCTTGGCCCTTTCAATTCTCTGCCGCAGGAGCTGGCGCCAGTCGATGCCCCCTCTTCCAAATCCGGCACTGACTCCTCCGCCCGGACCAGGCACCGCACTGAGCCAAGTCCCCATTCCGCCAGCCCCGGCCCCCGCACTGCCCCCCTTCGCCTTTAGCCCTTCAGTGGGGGCGGCCACAGTCGTTTCCGAAGGTTCGCTACCGGTGGTCGGCTGTTCGGTTTCATCAACTGCAGCCACTGTCTCTTGCTGCTCGGGACTAATTACCGTTTCAACCGGTTTGGGCTCCTTTTTATTCTTCTTTGGAACCACGGAAGGTGGCGAGGCTTTTGCCGAAACCGGGGTGTGAGGAGGAGGAGGACCAGGGGCCTCTTGGGAGCGTGGTGCCCCTCCACCACCCCCAGGGAGCAAGCCGACCAACTCTACCTCTACCGCCTGCTGAGCCTGAGGGGAGATGGAGATCACAACCAACCAAGGCAGGAGCAAGAGGATCAAGGCGTGCAGGAGTACAGAAGAACCCCACGGAAGAAAGATCCGGCTCAGACGATTTGTCCACCCTGCCATAACAGACCGCCTATGCCCAACACCCTACCCCTTGCACCCCCGAATATTACCACCGCCGGAGTAAACACGAAAGGCTCTTTTTGAACTCAGAACCGGCCCTCGACCGAGAGGATGGCATTAATCCCTGGAGCATCAATCCCTGAACCGTGCTCGCGGTAATTCGCGTCGGTGATATTCTCGAGAGCAAAGCGGACACCCAAGTTCGGGTGGGCGTCCCAGCCGAGCTTCACGTTGATGGTCGCCCAGCCCGGCGTCCCATTCGGATCGATGCGGGGATCCGCGATATCTCGTGGGCTCAGCCGATCCTGTCGAGCGGCGAACCGGACAAACGGTTCGACCCACAAGGTGGGACGGGCCCAATAGAGGAGCGCAACTCGGCCGTTCAGGGGAGGGATCCTGTCTGCCGGAAACTCGCTCCCATTCGGAAACTCCTCCTCCGCCCACGTGTACGTGAGATTGCCGGATAGTTCCAGGTCTTCCCTCACCTGAAAGCGAGCACCCACCTCGGCTCCCCAAAGAATCACCCGATTCAGATTCCGGTTCTTGACGACGATCCGCCCGTCGATGGGCGGATCGCCCGTCGGGACCGACTCGATCTTGTCCGTAAAGTCCGAATAGTAACCGAAGGCCTCCCCCTGAAAACGGGAGGTCTGGACCTTCACCCCCCAGTCGACCGTGACAATCTTTTCCGGATCAAGATCCGGATTTGGCCTGTTGAAGCGGTTGCCGGGTCTCGCACCAAATGTTCCAAGGTCAAAGACATTGGGGGCCCGAAAGCCCCGGCCGACATTGGTCACGAGCTTGACCTCTGGCGTGAGGGCATACGTGAGGCCGATGCTGCCGGTGACATCGTTAAAACTCTGGCTCGTGCTGGGCCCGCCATTCGTGGCGGGGAGGTCGGTGTCGAAGTGGCTAAACCGCCCTCCCACGGTGACGACCAGCGACGGGACGATCCGGATCTCATCCAGTATGTAAAACCCGAAGCTGTTCATGGTGGAACCGTCAGGGAACCGGGGCTGGTCGACTTCAGTCGCGCCGGTTTGAATGTCAGTCTTGATCCGGCTGCTGTTGATTTTATCGAAGTATGCCTCCCCCCCGTAGGTGAAGTTCATCCACTCCCCCCAATGGGAGCTTGCCTGCAGTGTCACCCCCTTGAGCTCGCTGCTGTTCTCTTCCCGGATCTCGTCCGGGCTCCCGAAATTACGTTGTCTTCGGTCGTCGTTGATCTCCTGATATGCTGCGTTCACTTCAACGACGTCGACGAAAGAGAGGGGCTGAAGGATCCGGTACCTCCCTTGGAGAAACAACCGATTGTTCGGCTCGAAGAAGAAGACCGCAGAGCTTGGCTGAGTTTGGCCGAATCCTGGCACCAGTTCATCGGTGCGGGGGGTCTTTGGCTGCTCCAGGAACTGAAAGTTGAAGAGCACCTCCTGATTTTCGGCCGGGGCGAAGAGGACCTTCGCGTTGCCAGCATAGGCCGTGTAATCCGAAAACGGTACCACGTCTCCACCCCCCACCCTGCGGTCGTTTACATCCCGGTAGGTGAAGCCGCCGCTAAAACCGATCCCCTCCTTCCCCGCCTCGAGCGAAAGCCTGGCCAGCCCGGACAGATCAGCGCTGGCGAACTGTCCAAGCACCCTCCCATCGAGCTGCCACTCCACGCCCTCGAACCGGGGAATCGGGGTAATAACCTGTACCACACCCCCCATCGCATCGCTGCCGTATAGTGTAGATGCGGGTCCTCGCACTACCTCGACTCGCTTTACATTGTACGCATCGACTAGCGCCAAGTACTGATTGGGGGCATTGCGGAAGAACGCGTTGTTCAGGCGCATCCCATCAACCAGGTGGAGGACTGATGAGCCCACGAGGCCCCGGATGATCGGACTTCCTTGGCCCGGCGTAGTCTGCTGGACATAGACTCCCTCTTCCCCTCGCAAGAGATCGGGGAGAACCTCGGGAGCCCTGCGCTCGACCTCCTTGGGACCGACGACAGTCACGCCGGTCGAGACCTCAAAAGTGCTTTCCTCCTCCCGGCCTGCCGTCACCTGGATCTCCTCCAGGACGACTGGCTCTTCCTCCTGCCCCCAGGCCGGGCCGGGGACCAGAAGGAGGAAAACCACCAGGATAATGAGCCACCCCTTCACATCTGGTCTCTTCTCGGGGCAGTCCTACGCCAGGGAAAACCCGAGCCCATTCTTTGCCGGGACGAGAAAGTGCATACGTATATCACAGGGAGAGAGATACGGTCAAGCGCGTCACGGACGCCCTCGAAACCAATATTTTCCTTGCCCCTCACCACGCCTGGCGAGGTATCTCTTAAGGGGAGCAAGATGGATGAATGGCCACAGTTACGCGTAGATCTCTCGTTGAAGCTCCTCGGCCCGCTTCAGGAGATCCCGATAGCAGGTCTCCCGGTCGGCCCCGCTGCCGAGGATCGTACAGATCGGGCTGCCGGCTCGAATACGCTCTCCCGGAAAGGGGGTATCACGGATGCCGCGCTCCCACCAGTCGTCGGTCGCCGGGGTGATCGCGTCCCGCTCCGCAAAGAGGATGCCTTTGCCCCAGTAGCCCTCTGGCGCGCGTCGGAGGTCGAACAGGGGGAGGACGCCGTCGCACGCTGAGATGTGGGTGGAGAAGATGTTGAGTCCATAAGCCACCTCGACGAGCTCCATCGATGCGGTGTACCGCGGGTTCAGTTCCAGAGGATAGACCTCACTCCCCTGCAGGATGAAGTCCATCCCGTTGACCCCTACCAGGTGAAAGGCCGAGGTGAGATGACCGAGGATCGCCTCAAGGTGGCCTACCAGACGATCGAACTTGGGCAAGCCGGGTAGTCCTTTGCCGAGAAGGTTGCCGCAGTATCGGAATCCTCCCGCACCGAAGGCGGCATCACCAATCAGTTGTTGCGAGACACCTAAGAGAGTGGCCCGCTGACCATCGGCAACAAACGCAACGCTACAGGGGAGGCCGCGAACGTACTCCTGCAGGTAGGCACCACGCCTCTTGCCCACCCCGGATGACACCATCGCGATCCCGTGGCCTCCTCCTCCCTTCCGGGGTTTCTCAAGGACCACTCCGGAAAGGGCGGGCGCCTGAGACGAAAGCGCCGTCCGAGGGATGGTGACACCAGCGTGCTCGAGGCAATTCAGAAATTTTTTCGGATCCCGGACTTCAGCCAGTGTCCGCGGGCCATTCCCCAAGAGTCGCCCCGCCGCCGCCAGCCTTTCGACGGCGCTCGGATAGTTCTCCAGATTGGCGGTATAGACAACCGCATCCCACCGGAATCGATCACAGGTTGTGAGCAGACGGGCCACGCTATAGCGAGAGCGCCCGTCCCGCCGCAGGGAGTAGTTCTCGCACAATCGCTTCAGATCCAAGTCGCCGAAGTAGTCAACAGTTAAGACTTTTTCGGCCCATCCGGCCCGGTAGGCAGATTCGGCTATCGCTCTGGCACTCACGCCGGTAATAAGAATCCTCATCCGCAACCCCCCGCCCACCCCTTGTCTTGACCCGGGCAAAACACGTGTGTTATCGTTGCCCAGAACTGTGGGTCCCCCGAGACCACATCACGGAGGGTAAGCACCCCATGGGGCAGTTCAGTATCCGGGTGGAAAAAGAAAACTTTACCTTTGCCGCAGCGCACTTCCTGCTCTTCCACGATGGAGCGTGTGAGCGGGTCCACGGACACAACTACCGGGCATGGATCGAGCTTTCGGGAACCCTCGAGGAAAACGATTACGTGTTGGACTTCCTCGCGATCAAACCGATCCTGAAGACGATCTGTGATCGTCTGGACCATCGAGTGCTGCTGCCCAAGGACAACCCCCACCTCAAGATCGATGAGGTCGAGGGGTCGATCGAGGCGCGATACCGCAATTTCCGCTATTGCTTTCCCGTTGCGGATGTGGTCCTCCTCCCTATCCGCAACACCTCCGCGGAACTGCTCGCCCACTATATTTGCAAGGAATTCAAGCAAGAGGTCAACCGACGGTTCCGGACCGCCCATCTCGACGTCATCCGTGTGGGAGTCGAGGAATCGTTTGGCCAAGCTGCGGTCTACGAAGAGCGCTACTAGTGCCCCTCCAACTCATTCTTTCTTTACGCCGCGAGCTTCCGCCAGGGGCACTGAGGGGTTGTAGGGGAGAGGCTCCCTTACGCCTGGGGGGTGCTCAGCGAGGCAAGCGCCGAGCGCCGAAGGGGGGCCTGCCCCCCTAGCGGAAGTGCCGCACCAGAGATACATGTGTTAGTGAGAAATAGTTGGTGCGGCATTAGGATCCTGCCTGAGCCGGGCCATGGGAGGCCCCGCCCGAAAGCAATGCCAAGTCGTCCCTCGAGAGCGTTCCCCGGTGGATGGCGGTCGCCACCAGGGCGCCCGCCGCCCCGATGTCCTGAAGGATGAGCAGGTCCTGGACGTCCCGCACCCCACCCCCAATCATGATCTCCATCTCCGGGTATCGCCGGATCAACGGAGCCAAAAAGTGGCTGTCCACACCTGTCTCCGCGCCAATCCGGTCCATCTCCAGGATGATCACGGATCGGATCCCACTGTCACCCAGGGACGCGAGGGCGTCGTCGGGACTACGCCATGGAATCGTCGGAGTACCCCACACGACCAATCGTTCCCGCAAGTCGAGACTGCACACGACATTCTCCAAACCCACCGCGTGCCCGATCTCAGCGACCTGGTGGGGGCCTGCGCTCGCCTCGGATGCCAGGATGACCCGGGCCACATTGATGTCGAGCAGCCGACGCGCATCCGCTGTAGAACGGACCCCTGCGTCGACCAGCAGCTGAAGCTCGCCCACGCGAGTGGCGAGTGCTGTCAACAGGTTCAGGTTATCCCCCGTCTGCTCAAGGGCATCCAGATCAGCCACGTAGACCTCATCACACCCGAGAGCCGCGTGAAGTTTCTCCAGCAGGACGAGCGGATCCGCGCTCGACGTCAGACAGCTGTGCACTGGCCCATATCTTTTGCGGTCGCCGCGCTGCGCGTGAACTGCGATCCCTCGCCGGATGTCGAGCACCGGAATTAGCCGCATGGCGGGGGGTATTCTAGCACGGCCATGAGGATATTCATTTACGAATACGTGAGCGGTGGCGGACTGAGCGGTGAGCCCCTCCCAGCGCGTATGGCGCGCGAAGGGTTCCTCATGCTCCAGGCGATCCTTGAGGATTTTCTCTTCCTGAGACGTCACGAAATTCGATCAACGATCGATGCCCGACTCCGCACGGCGGTCCCAACCCATCTTCCGGTCACGCTCGTCGATCAAAAGCGACATGCCGACGTGTTCGCTGCGTTTCTCGACTGGGCCGAAGCCGTCCTGCTCATCGCACCGGAAACTGACGGGGTCCTGGCGTACCTCTGTGCCCAAGTGGAGGGCGAGGGGAAATTCCTCCTCGGCTCCACCAGCAAAGCGGTGGTCGCGGCAGCAGACAAGGCCACGACCGACTCCCGTTTTCGCGCGAGCGGGATCCCTACAGCGCGCACCCGCGTCATCCCCTTTGACGACGAGCCGACACGACACGTGGCAACGTTTGGATACCCGGCAGTGGTGAAACCGGTCGACGGGGCCGGGGGTGAAGGTGTCTTCGTGGTCCACCGTCCGGCGGAAACCTCTGCGGCCCTTCGACGGCTGCGCCGGGTCACACGACACCAAACCTTCCTTTGCCAGCAGTATATCGCGGGGATCCCTGCCAGCCT
>JAPUFX010000022.1 GCA_027293415.1 Candidatus Methylomirabilota bacterium | reverse complement strand
AGCTCAGGGTAGGGGACTACCGCGTGGTCTACAAGATCGTCCGGCAGGAGGTGTGGATTTTGGCGATTGTCCACCGGAAAAGAGTGTATGAAGCCGTGCTACCTCGCCACGGGTGGGAGCCACCGGACACAGACTGAGGCTCGGGACAACAAACAACAAAAGACCCGACCCCTTTTATGTGCTCCCTTAATGCCCTCGTGCGAAAAACCCCAACTCGTGTTAGTCTATTGGCAGCCTTGGCGGGCGGAGAGGCTATGGAGTCACGTGGGACTGTTAGGATAGGATAACATGGCTAACGCTTACGGACTGGCATTGCTGACGTGCGACGCGGTAGCCCGCGATCCAACCGGGAAAACGACTCTTTATGGTATATTCGATCGGATTTGGTCTTCGAAATTTCCTATCATTCAACCGATGTTTGCAATCTATTGGCGGTGTGTAGTTCCAGGCCCTGGCCGTGTTGCGGTGGAGGTGCTTAGACCCGATGGTTCGACGTTGGTGGATCTGGAGCCGATTGAGACAGCCAAAGAAGGAACTCATGCGATGCAAGGCACTTACACGCTGGGTGGCCTCGAATTTCCCACCGAGGCAGAATACTCTCTAATCCTGAGGTACAACGGCGGAGAGGTTCTTCGGAGCAGTTTAATCCTGGCCACGAGGGGCGAAGGTTGACCACGGATCTTTTTGCACCTGACACGGCGGTTGATAGAATTCCGCTCTTCCAGGCCAGGGGAGCAACTTCTACGGCTTCGGGAGACGAATACGGCGGACGGGAGATTGGACAAACCATCGCTATTTCCCCCCAGTCGGATGTGAGATGGGAGATTAGGAGACCGCCGTACGCATGGGCTACGTTCACGGAAGGCTTCAATTATTTATCCGTGATAGAGCCCATTCTCGTGCAGGGAGAAGGAATAGAATTTGCTGTTCAGATACTTGCGAAACGACTTGCCCGAATCCCGGACGTTCTTGCGGTCAGTTACTCCACCGACAGAAATATTCACCTGGTTTGGACGTTCATCCGTCAGCGCAATAAAGAGGTACGACGGCAAGTGTATCGTCAAGAACTACAACTTATGCGAGAGTTTCCTGACATAACGTTTGATTTCAACGTAGTAGCACTCGACCAAGTTGAGGAGCGTCCCCTGTTACCCGACGATCTCCAAGGTTGGATCGTATTTTACCGTGAGCCCGTGCTGATTTGACAATGGCTTTATGGCTACAGAACGAGAGCACCTCAGGCAAGCTGAACATAACGAAGACTTCGTCGGCACTTTTGACCTTACACGGACTCCTTACCTAGACTGGGCGGCCACAGTAATCTTCTACGCTGCTCTACACTACATTCGTGCGCTCGCTGCAAGGCACCGCATCAGGAATATCTCTAGGTACGCCGAGATGGACAACCTCTTTGACCGACTGATGGTTTTTCGACGCAACCCGGGGGTCTATGAAGATTATCGCCAGCTCAAGGATGACTCCCGTGCAGCTCGCTATGACATGAGGAGATTTAGTCCTGAGGAGGTTATGGGCCTGCGAGACGAGGAGTTAAGGCGAATCAACCAGTTTGTCCGAACGCAACTCGCAGCGACATGAAAAGCCCCCATGGTTCGAAAAGGTACTAGACATCATTGCCCTTCTTCCAACCTGAGCTCGGATACCGTCACGAACTACCCTCTCTGATCCAAACTCTACTTGGCCCCTTCCTCCACCGTGCGAGGGCGGCTCTGCGAGCGATCTGTGGAGCGGCATTCAGGCGAGAGGTTCTAGCAAGATTGTAGCAGGGCTTGGGGGGGAGCAGCAAGCAGCCGATGCTGGTTTGGCAAGGCGAGGATCACCGAACAAAACTACCACGAGCGCCGAGGATGCCCCCGACGCCCGTGGGATCAGTATTTTGGGGAAGGAATGTCAGACGAACTCCTCAGCTTGATTCGTGGCTAAGTAGCAAAGGGATTGTCAGGTGTAGCCGCGACCCCTTCCTTCACTCCAAAGATGAGCCAAGAGCAGACTTGATAGGATGAAAAAGGCTGCACACCCGGAATGGGATACCATACGGTCTCGATGGACCACGCGGACTCAACGTCCGCATATGGTGCTCACTCCGCCGCAGGCGGAGGGCACAGATCCCAACCGAGGAGGTGCAGCCATGCCGCAGTATATCGGAATCGATTTGCACAAGGCAACATCCTTCATCACCCGGATGGACCAGCGCGGGCGGATCCTGGAACAGGTGAACCTTCGCACCGACGCGCCAACCTTGCAGGGCTATCTCAGGCGGCTCCGGCCCGACACGCGCATCGCGGTGGAAGTCACGGGCCACTGGACCTACCTCTATGAGCTGATCGAGGACCAATGCCCCGACCTCGTCTTAGCGCATCCGCTGAAGACCAAGGCGATTGCCAGTGCCCGGATCAAGACCGACAAGATCGATGCGACCACATTGGCCCACCTGCTCCGGGCTGATCTGCTCCCCGCGGCCTACATCCCGCCCCGGCCGGTGCGGGATACCCGGGAGGTTCTCCGCACCCGGGCGTCCCTCGTCCGACTCCGGACCCAGGTCAAAAACAAGGTGCACGCCATTCTCACCAAGAATGGGATTCGGACGCCGACCAAGACGCCCTTTGGCGTCAAGAGTCGCCGCGTCCTCGCCACGGTCCCGCTCCGCCCCTGTTACCGCCTCGCCCTCGATGGCTACCTCCGCCTGCTGGAGGCGCTCACCGAGGAGCTCGCGACGGTCACGGCCACCATCGAGGCCCAGGTAGAGCAGGATCCGCAGGCCCAGCTCCTGTGCACCATGCCCGGGATTGGGCCGTACTCGGCGTTGCTCATCCTCAGCGAGATCGGGACGTGCGCCGCTTCCCGGATGCCCGGCGCCTCTGCTCCTATGCAGGGCTGGTCCCGTCGGTGCATGCCTCCGGGGGGAAGACGCGCCTGGGACGGTTAACCAAACAGGGGTCGAAGTGGTTGCGGTGGATCCTCGTTGAGGGA
>JAPUFX010000021.1 GCA_027293415.1 Candidatus Methylomirabilota bacterium | reverse complement strand
GGATGTGTATTTTGCTGCGTTGCCCTTCCTTGGTTGTGACCTTGTGATCCTGATAGTTTTAATCGTCTTTCCCGGAGTTGCTTTGTGGTTACCAAACATGCTGTGACTTCAGCCTATCTTGCCTTATTCGCTGATTATTGGCGACTGAGAATACAGCGGCTTCCACACAATGCTGGTGAAGCTTTGCGTTGTTGGGTAGAAGAAGGGAGATAATGATAAATTTAGTGTAGCCTCGTGGGGGTAACCAGGGTGGGTAAACCCGTCGTGATGAACTTCCTGGGATGTCATCCGGCCTCTGTGAATAGGCCGAATGTTTTTGCCGCGGGAATCCTCGAGGAAGCTGCCAACATGGCTGTTGCCCTTTCTCGAGGGAAAAATCCCGAAAATAATGGTGAGGTCGACATAAAGTATGAAAACCAAGCAACTTCCGCAGCCTCCAAGCTTTCACCCGAGCAGAAATTCATCCGTGGCCTCTATAGTGGTGGCACGCTCAGCACCGAAGCAGTGCTCCAACTTAATGATCTGGTTGGGCCGGTGTACACAAATACGCCCGTGGAGCCCAGATTCGCTCTAACCGATGTCTGGCAGAGCAAACAGCATACGCTCATCGATCTTGGGGATGATCGATTCACCCGCGGCCGTCCGCATCCGATGATCGACCACCGTTTCCGCAATGAACGAATCCTACGAGAAGCAGCCGATCCAGAGGTGGCTGTGATTCTTCTCGACGTTATTTTGGGTTACGGCTCGCATACCGATCCAGCTTGCGAAATGATCCCAGTAATCGACAATGCAAGAAAAATTGCAGCAAGGGCGAGTAGGCAACTGGTGTTTGTTGGGTTGGTTTGTGGAACCTCTTCAGATCCCCAAGGCTTGTCCGGACAAAAATCAGCGCTCCGGTATGCAGGTGTGATCCTGACCGAAAGCAATGCGCAGGCTGTACGCCTTGCTGCGGAAATGGTGCGGGGTCGATAGAACGAAGCTTGTTATAAGCCTGAGGAGAGGAAGGCAGATGAAAGGTTTATTTAAAGAGGACCTCCAGGTGATAAACGTCGGGCTGACTTCATTCGGCGAGGTCGTTGCAAGGGAGGGAGGCACCGTTTTACAGATAGAGTGGAGCCCGCCGGCGCAGGGGAATCGGGAGGTTGGTCTGAAACTTGCCAGGCTCGTGAACCTGCCTGAGGTCGAAGAGGCAAATCGGAGGGCATTCAAGAATTACCTGGCGGCCCAACCACTCCTGGAAGGTGTAGGAGCCGCCAAGGCCGTAATCCCCAATATGGGGGAACGGATGATATTACACGCTGGTCCCCCTGTCTCCTGGGAAGAGATGTGCGGCCCGATGCGAGGGGCGATCACCGGGGCCATTCTACTGGAAGGATGGGCAAAGGATCTCGACGAGGCAAGTGAATTGGCCGCCAGCAATGAAATTACCTATGAGCCGAACCATCATCATGCGGCTGTTGGTCCGATGTCCGGTGTGACCAGCCCGTCCATGCCGGTATGGATCGTTACAAATTCCACTCACGGCAATAAGGCATTCTGCAGCCTCAACGAGGGGCTGGGTAAAGTCTTGCGAATGGGCGCGAATAGTCCGGACGTCATAGACCGACTCAAATGGATGGGGAAAGATCTTGCGCCAGCACTCAAATCAACCTTAGACAGGTTGGGCGGTCTCGAGCTCAAACCCATGATAGCGCAGGCACTCCAGATGGGAGACGAAGTCCATAACCGTAATGCTGCTGCCTCATCGCTTCTGCTTAAGCGGCTAGTCCCTGTAATGGTCAAAACCGATATTCCGTGGGATCAGATTGCAGCCGCAGTGGAATTTATTGCCGGCAATGACCATTTCTTTCTGAATATTTCGATGGCTGCGTGCAAGGCCATGCTGGACGCGGCCCATGACCAACCAGGAAGCAGTATGGTTACAGCGATGGCACGTAACGGCGTGGAGTTTGGGATTCGCGTTAGCGGGACGGGGGATAGTTGGTTCACAGCGCCGGCCCCTAAGGTCAATGGCCTTTATTTTCCTGGTTACAGCATTGAGGACGCTGCGCCCGACCTGGGTGATAGCGCTATCACGGAGACCGCGGGTCTAGGCGGATTTGCGATGGCAACCGCTCCTGCGATCGTAAAATTCGTCGGCGGCTCCGTACAGGACGCCTTTGCCTATACACGTGAGATGACACAGATCACGTTAGGTCTGAATAATGCGTTGTCCTTGCCGGTAATGGATTTCAGCGGAACACCGGCAGGCATCGATATCCGAAAAAGCGTGGATTCTGGCATTGCCCCAATCATTAATACTGGCATTGCACATCACAAGGCGGGCATAGGTCAGATCGGAGCGGGTATTACGCGGGCGCCCATGGCATGTTTGGCACAGGCTGTCGTTGCGCTTGCTGATCGACTGCACTAACCTTAGGATCAGCGGTGGCTATAAAGCAGTCATCTGTGTGAACTGTGGATCATAAACGCAATCAAGTTATATCGAACACGGAGTTTGAATCCCCGTGTTCGACCAAAGGGTGGATCTTCCGCTTCTCCCCCCTGTGGAGTAATGGACCGCAACTCCACGGGGGAAACCCCATCGGCTTTGTGCCTGCCTCAAGAGACGGGGTTTACATTAAATCTATTATGTGACCTGGATGAAAGACAAGCTCTCTATGAGGTCGTGGAGAATCACGCCGTGCCACAACAGTTCTAAACTCAAGGATCAGATGATCCGCCTGACCGGGATAGGTGCCATGGAGAAATGTCCTTTAAATGGAGCTGACGGTATATGAACGTAAAGGCATTCAAGGTGAGTATGGGCGGGCCGGATGACGTATCAGAAGCGCGAAAGTTGATCGAAGCCGGTACGTTCAAAGCCCAACATGTAGTTGCCATTTTGGGAAAGACTGAGGGAAACGGCGGGGTGAACGACTATACCCGGGCGTTGGCTACCCAGTGTTTTCAACTGCTGATCTCGGAGAAATCCGGTCTCTCCATAAATGAGCTAGCGAAAAAGGTACCCATTATCTGGTCGGGAGGGACTGAAGGATTGATGAGCCCCCATGCTACGATTTTTGTGAAAGAACCCAGCGAAGAGAACAAGACTGGAGAAAAAGGTTTCACCGTGGGCACGGCGTATACACGGGATATGGCTCCAGAGGAGTTCGGGACTCTGACCCATGTCCAAGCGGCGGCACAGGGCGTCAAGGAAGCCATCCAGGACGCCGGGA
>JAPUFX010000020.1 GCA_027293415.1 Candidatus Methylomirabilota bacterium | reverse complement strand
GTACAGGGGACTCGAGCGCGCCACCATGTAGACCCCCGCCGTCACCATGGTGGCCGCGTGGATCAGGGCCGAGACCGGGGTCGGCCCCTCCATGGCATCGGGGAGCCAGACGTAGAGCGGGAGCTGGGCACTCTTTCCCATGGCCCCGACGAACAGGGCCAGGGTGATCCAGGTGACCAGGGACAGCCCCCCCAGCGCCGGTTCGGTGAGCTGCCCGTGGAGCCCCTCGGCCTGCTGAAAGACCCCAGCGTACTCGAGGGTGCCAAAGGTGGTCCAGATCAAGAACAGTCCGAGGAGGAATCCCGCATCCCCGACCCGGTTTACGATGAAGGCCTTATTCCCCGCATCGGTAGCCGTTTTCTTTTCATACCAGAAGCCGATCAGCAGGTACGAGCAGAGCCCCACCCCCTCCCAGCCCAAAAACATGAGCAGGTAGTTGTTGGCCAGGATGAGCATGAGCATGGAGAACATGAACAGGTTCATGTATACAAAGAAGCGGGGGTACCCGGGATCGTCGTGCATATAGCCGATCGAATAGATATGGATGAGAAGCCCCACAAAGGTGACCGTCAGCATCATGACGGTGGAGAGGGGGTCGACCAGGAAACCGACCGGCGCGTGAAAATCCCCCGCCACCACCCACGGGTAAAGGTTCAAATCGAGGGTTCGACCGGCAAAGACTTGTAGCGAGATCAGGAGGGCGACGATGAAAGAGAGGCCCGCAGCCGGGACTGCCACGAGGTGGGCCCGATCCCGGATATACGTCCGTCCGAAGAGGCCATTGATGACGACCCCCAGCAAGGGGAAGGCTGGCACCAACCAGATGTATTCCATCATGTGCACGACCCGTTCATGGTTCAGAGTTCATCGTTCACAGAAACGGGAAATCAAAGACGATCCCTGAACCATGAACCATCAACCCTGAACCTAAGTTACCATTTCATGAGGTTGATCTCATCAACGTTCACCGTGTGGAAATTCCGGTAGAGACTAAGCACGATGGCCAGGCCGACCGCCGCCTCCGCCGCCGCTACGGTGATGACGAAGATGGCAAAGACCTGACCATCCAAGGTCGATTTGGGCAGATACCGGGAGAGAGCGATGAAGTTTATGTTTACCGCGTTCAACATCAGCTCAACTGCCATCAGGATAGCAATGGCATTTCGCCGGGTGAGGACGCCAAACATCCCGATCCCGAACAGGACTGCCCCAAGGGTGAGGTAGTAAGATAGCGGGATAATAGCGCTACTCCCCTTCTCGGCGGGCCAGGATAATCGCGCCCACCATGGCGGCGAGGAGCAGGACGGAGGCTACTTCAAAAGGAAGGACATGGGTCGTGAGGAGCAATCGGCCCAAGGCGGGTGCCGTCTCGACAGGTGGGGGTGCCTCGCCCAAGATCTGGATCCCGGTGACGGAGGCGTACACGAGGAGGGCCGTAATCCCCAACGCGATCAGGGCACTCAGCCCCACCTGCTTGTTGAAGACCTCCGCCCGGCCGGCGATTCGAGTGGTCAGCATGATGGCAAACAGGAGCAGGATGGTGATGCCGCCGACATAGATGAGAACTTGGACTGCGGCCAAGAACTCGGCATCCAAAAGCACATAGATCCCGGCCACCCCGCAGAAAGTAAAGATCAGGGCGACGGCGGAGTGGACGATGTTCCGGTCTAAGACCACCAACAGCGCCACAGCCACGGTAAAGGCCGCCAGGGCAAAGAAGAAGACTTCCTGCACCTCTTTCCCTTTCGACGGATGTTAGCCCTTGCGGTCCTGCTTTGCAGCGCCCGCGGCAGCCGAGGGCTTCCCTGCCGCTCCCGCGGGGGGACGGGGAGTCATAATGGTGGGGTAGAAGCCGTCGGCATGCATCGTGTCCATATCGTAGACCAGATTGGTCCGACTGAATCCGCCCAGTTCATATTTACCAGTCCACATGGAGATGGCGTCAAAGGGGCAGACCTCGACACAGAGGTTGCAGTACATGCAAAGGTTGTGGTCGATGATGAACCACTTGGGCCGGCGTGCCTTCCCCTTTCCCTCTCCCTCCAGGTGGATGCAGTTGGCAGGACAGATCCGGGCACACATGTCGCAGGCGGTGCACTTGAGCTCCTTCGAGTCGAGATCGATGGTCAGGACGTGTTGGGTCAAAGCCCGGGTGGGAAGCTGCCGCTTTTCCTCAGGGTACTGGACCGTCACGGCCCGGGTAAACAGATACCGGAGCGTGATCTTCATCGAAAGGATGATGCTCCAGAAACCCAGCACCACATCACGCAGATATTGCCGCATCTTGCACCCCACTCCTTAAAGGAATAGTGTGGCCAGCCCGGTTACCCCTAGATTCAAAAAGGCCAGGGGGAGGAGGACCTTCCAGGCGACGTGCATCAGTTGGTCTACCCGCACCCTGGTCAGCGTCCATCGCAGCCAGATCATTACGAAGAGGAGGAAAAATGTCTTGATTAGAAACCACACCCAGCCGGGCAAGAACGGTCCTTGCCATCCACCGAGAAACACGGTGGTGGCAATGGCGCAGACCACAAACATGTTCGCGTACTCCGCCAGGAAAAAGATGGCAAAGCGCATCCCGCTATACTCGACATGAAACCCTGCCACGAGCTCCGATTCCGCCTCCGGGATATCGAAGGGGAGCCGGTTGGTCTCGGCCACCGCACAGGTGAAGTAGATGAGAAAGGCCAGAGGCTGCACCACGATGAACCAGAGATACTGTTGCGCCTCGACGATCTTCGTCATGCTGAGAGAGCCCACCAGAAGTATCGGACCCAGTAGGGAAATCACCAGGGGCACCTCATAACTCACCGCCTGCGCTGCCGATCTGAGCGCACCCAATGCCGCATACTTATTGTTCGAGCTCCAGCCGGCCATGATGATCCCGAGTACGGCAAGAGAGGAAATGGCAATAATGTACAGGAGGCCGATGTTGAGGTCCTGCACGATGAGGCCGGGACCGAATGGAATCACTACATAGGCCGCCAACGCAGAGGCAAAGACCACCATCGGGGCCAGGATGAAGATGGGCCTATCGGCGTTCTTCGGGATGATATCCTCCTTCAGCAAGAGCTTGATCCCGTCGGCGATACTCTGGGCCCACCCATGCCAGCCTCCCACGCGCATCGGCCCGAATCGAGCCTGGATGTGGGCGCTAATCTTTCGCTCCCACCAGATCAGGAACATGGCTGCCACCGAGATAAAACCGATGATGATGCTTACCACGACGAGCATGACGGAAAGGCGCGGAATGATCCACGGAATGCCCCAGGCCTCGAAGAAGGCGTAAAATTGCTCGAGGGCTTCCGGGCTCACCACGTACACCTTTCCAGCTATCAGCTATCAGCATGGGATTAAAAAGGCTTCTTGCTGTTCGCCGACTGCTGACAGCTACTACATTTACCGGTCCACCTCACACAGGACGATGTCCACGCTCCCCAGCACGGCCACCGCATCGGCCACCATATAGCCAGGAAGCATCACCGGCAGGGCGGACAGATTGGCAAAGGTCGGCGCGCGTACCTTGTAGCGATACGGCCGCTCCGACCCGTCCGCGACGATGTAGTGCCCCAACTCCCCTCGCGGACTCTCCACCCGCGAATAGATGTCCCCCACCGGGGCCCGCAGCTTCTTCGCCACCGGGGACAGCACCGGCCCCGGGGGGATGTCCTTCAAAGCCTGCTCCACGATCTTGACCGACTCCTCCATCTCCCGGCGCCGCACCCAGAACCGGTCCCACACATCGCCGCTCACCCCGACAGGGATGTCGAAGTCAAAACGGTCGTAGATTCCATACGGGTCGTCGCGCCGCAGATCCCACCGGATCCCCGAGCCCCGGAGCATGGGCCCGGAGCAGGCGTAGCTGATGGCATCCTCGGGCTTGAGGATCCCCACCCCCTGGATCCGCTTTTGCCAGATGATCTGGTCGGTGGTCAGCCGGTCGTATTCGAGCAGGCGCGGTTTGAAATACGCCAGGAAGGCCTTGACATCCGCCAGCCACCCCTCCGGGACATCCAGGGCCAGCCCCCCAATCCGCATGAAGCTGTAATTGAGCCGTTGCCCCGAGACCGCCTCGAACAGGTCGAGAACCATCTCCCGCTCCCGGAAGCACCACATGAAGAGGGTGAAGTTACCCAGGTCGAGGCCGAAGGTCCCCAGCCAGATGAGGTGCGAGGCGATCCGCTGCAGCTCCCCGATGATGACCCGGAGGTACTCTGCCCGCTCCGGGATCGGGATCTCCATCAGCCGCTCGCAGGCGAGGCAGTAGGCCCAATTGTTGTACATGGAGGCGAGATAGTCGAGGCGGTCGGTGTAGGGAATGATCTGGACGTAGGCCCGGTTCTCCCCGATCTTTTCGTGGCAGCGGTGCATATAGCCCAGGTAGGGGATGCATTCGCGCACCACTTCCCCGTCCAGCTTCAACAGCAGCCGCAGGACCCCGTGGGTCGACGGGTGCTGGGGCCCCATGTTGACCCACATCTCCTCCATGGATTCGGTGGTCCGTTTTTTGATCTGTTCTAGTTGAAAGTTGACTGTCGTCATCTCACGTGTTCCCTATGCCGTCGTCGGCCGGGCAACCGTTCCAGGCTTTCGGTCGTCCCAGGGGTAAGGCACGAACCGCTCATCCTGGTAATCTTTCTGCAGGGGATGGCCGATCCAGTCCTCGGAGAGGAGAATCCGCCGAAGGTCTGGATGGTTCTCAAAGCGGATCCCCAAGAGATCATAGGCTTCCCGCTCGTGCCAGTTCGCGGTCGCCCACAGGGGGACCACCGAGCGAAGGACGGGCTCATCCCGGGGGACCCGCGCCCGGAGCATGATCTTCCCCGGCTGTTTCAGGGACGAGATAGCATAAACTACTTCCATCTCGTTATCGGTCGGCCAATCAACGCCACTCAGGCAATTCAGGTAGTCGTAGCCCAGCTCCTCTCTAATAAAGCGACAGATCTCATAATTCCGGTCCGCCCCGATGGTCACACAAGCCTCTCCACGCCGGACCTCTGCCGTTCGAATCTCGCCCCCAAACCGGGACTGGATCTGCTGCAGGATATCTTCTGCCGTCATAATCCCGATCACCGACGACCGACAACCGTTGGAAGGGTTCACGGTTCAGAGTTGACAGTTCACAGATTGAAGTCCCCTGTCTTGCCGTGAACCATGCACCGTGAACTGTGAACGATCTTTTCGGTCAACGATTAGACCCATTCGAGTGCTCCCTTGGCCCACGCGTACGCGAGGCCGACCAGGAGGATGATGATGAAAATCATCATCTCGATGAAGGCAAACAAGCCGAGGGAGCGGTAGACAATGGCCCAGAGGAAGAGGAAGACCGTTTCCACCGCGAAGAGGATAAACATCAGGGTAAAGAGATAGTACCGGATGTGGATCCGAAGCCAGGGGCTGCCGATGGGATCTTCGCCGCACTCGTATGTAGCAAGCTTCTCCGGCGTCGGCTTCGCGGGTCGGATCAGGCGCGAAAGGATATCAATGTTGAACACCACGAAGAGGGCGCCAACGATCAGGAAGAGGGCGACATATGCGTAATCCGCTGCCATACCCTCTCAACAATAAAAATGCCCCGTCACAGGGCATCGTGTCCCGGAATTCTCTGCGAGCTTGTGAATTGTGTTACTAACTACCACCATCCTTAACATAGATTTTCTGGCATTGTCAAGGGAAATGTCGCCGGATTCGACCTTTCCACCAGGTCTTTTTCAGGTCTCTTCACTCCTCCTGTACACCTTGACCAATATCCTTCTCTCCCTTCCCCACCGCGGTCACTCCTCCTGCCCCTTCATGCGCAATGGCCGAGGTGCTTTCCAGATCCGCTAGATAACAGCAGGCCGAGCACAGATCCTCGGAATCCACCTCTCCGCTGGAGAGGAAGCGTACCTCACACCGGACACAATGACGATATGTCTTCTCCACGAGAACCTGCGGTTCCCGTGAGGCAACAACTTTGAGTGAAAGTCCCTGCCGATAGGTCAACGCATTCGGTATGCAGGCATCCAGGCAGAGACTGCAGTTGACGCAACGGCTCGCGTCCAGCGTGAGGCGGAAGGCTTCCTCACCCCCCTCCCGCTGGATTGCTCTCGTGGGACAGATCTGGAAGCAGGCCTCACAGGCGTTACACTTGACCTCATCGAG
This sequence comes from Candidatus Methylomirabilota bacterium, assembly GCA_027293415.1. Taxonomy (NCBI): domain Bacteria; phylum Methylomirabilota (SeqCode); species Candidatus Methylomirabilota bacterium. The sequence goes on along the minus strand of JAPUFX010000020.1, from coordinate 33,568 downwards.
GAGGAGGTCCGCAAAGGGGCCCTCAGGATCGTAAGGGACCTCACCCTGCTGGACCTTAAGCTTTCTCAGGAATTGGGGAAGGAGTTGATTCCGAAGAGGAAGGGAAACACCCCTCATGGACTCTCTGCCCTGAAAACCCTGGGAGAAGTCGTCGAGGAAAGAAGCCATGAGGTGCACCCCCTCACTTCTCACCCAGGTGAAAAAGGCCCGGCGGTCCAGGCTCTCAGCTCTCGCCTTTTTGTGCTTTTCCCTAGCCTCCTCCCCCTCACCCACTTCGAGGATTCGCTCGGAAGATCCCGGAAGGACTCGATCCCACGTGCGCACCCGACCGAGCATCCGCCGGTACCGTGCAGTAGCCTCCGGGTACGGGCAGCCCTGGCAGGGCGCTCTGGTGAGGCAAAGCTCCCGGGCTCCGAGGGCCAGCGCACCCATCAAGAGAGTCTCGTCCATTCGCGCAAGGCAGGGCACGATCAGATCGGCCGATCCAGCATCGGCACTCCGCTCGCAGCTGACCAACAGATCCTGGCTCTCCCGCAGGAGGGAGGCAAGCTGGGAAAGCAACTGCCCTGCTCTCGCTCCGTTCAAATCAAAGGCAGAAACGGGACAGACGGTGAGACAGATCCCGCAGCCGGTGCAGTGACTGAGGACGTGGACTCCCCCGCTGAGATCAATGCTCTCGACCGGGCAGCTTTTTACGCAGAGGTGACAGTCCGAAAGCCCAGAGTGCTCCCGGAGGCAGCGGGGCGTATCGACAGTTGCTTGAGCCCCGCTTACCCGATGGATGAAGTGTTCGAGATAATCCATGGGCTCCATCTCCGATGACCGATTTCCGATGACCGCAGACCGACGACCAGGGACCGATGACCGCTCTCCTCATTCATAGTTCAGAGTTCACGGCAAAACTCGGACCCGCATTCTTACCCCTGAACCATGAACCCTGAACGATGAGCCAAGACTACGTGTGGCCTCTTCCATGTCTCGGATTGAACTAGCCTCCCTGACCGAATTCACCCGTGACTGACTAGTTGGAGGGCCTCGCGGGACGCCTCAATGGTCTCCGCCACGTCCTGGGTGCTGTGGGCGGCTGAGAGGAAAGCAGCCTCGAATTGAGAAGGGGGAAGGCTGATCCCCCGATCCAACATGGCATGAAAGTAACGGGCGTAACCTCCCACGTTGGCCCGTTCGATATCCCGGTCATCCTTTACCGGACCATGCGTAAAGAAAAGGGTCCACATGGAACCAACCCGGTTCAGGCAACACAACAAATTCGCTGCCCGGTATGCCTCCTCGGTTCCCTCGGCGAGGGATCTTCCCTGTTCCTCAAGCTCTTCATAGATCCGCCCGCTTCTCAAGAGGGTCAAAGTCTGGATCCCTGCCGTCATGGCCAGCGGATTGCCGGAGAGGGTACCCGCCTGGTACGCCGGCCCCAATGGAGCAACATTTTCCATGATGTCACGCCGCCCCCCATAGGCACCAACCGGTAGCCCTCCTCCGATGACCTTCCCGAGACATGTCAGGTCGGGGCGGATTCCGTACAGTCCTTGTGCTCCACCGTAGCTGAGACGAAAGCCGGTGATCACCTCGTCAAAGACTAAAAGGGCTCCATGCTTCAAGGTTAGTTCCCTCAGCCCCTCGAGAAAGCCTGGACTCGGTGCAACTACCCCCATGTTACCGGCCACGGGCTCGACAATGATACACGCCACTTCCTTCCCCAGCGACCCCATTACCTCTCGGACCTGGTCCAGATTGTTATATCCGAGGGTGATGGTGTCTCTCGCTACGGCCTCGGGAACACCGGCGGAATTCGGGACGCCCAGGGTCAAGGCGCCCGAGCCGGCCTTGACCAACAGGCTATCCGCATGACCATGGTAGCAGCCGGCAAACTTGACCACCTTGTCCCGCTGGGTGTACGCCCGGGCCACCCGGAGGGCACTCATGACGGCTTCGGTCCCCGAGTTCACAAAGCGCACCATCTCGACTGAGGGGAGGGCCTCTGTCACCATCCGGGCTAAGATGACCTCCAGCTCTGTCGGGGCGCCGTAGCTCGTCCCCCGTCCTGCCGTCTTCTGCAACGCCTCCACAACCTGAGGGTGGGCGTGTCCCAGAATCAAAGGACCCCAGGAGCAGACGTAGTCGATGTAGACGTTTCCATCCACATCATAGATTCGGGACCCGTCTCCCTTCTCGACAAAGAAGGGTCGTCCCCCCACGGCCCGAAAGGCCCGGACGGGGCTGTTCACGCCACCCGGTAGGTACCGCTGTGCCTCTTCAAATAAATCCGATGACCTCTTGTCCATGGCCTCTCTCCCAACAGCAGACCTCATCCTCTTACATACTAATGACCCGTCGCGGGATCCCAGCTGACTGCTCAGGGCTGACGGCAGGACCCCAGGGCGGAGGTGGTAGGAACTACTCGTTGCGGCGCAGCAGGCGGGCGGCGTCTTTGGCGAAGTAGGTGAGGATCAGATCGGCACCAGCCCGCTTGATCGCGGTGAGGATCTCGCACATGGCCCGCTCCTCCTCTAGCCAGCCCAGCCGAGCGGCGGCCTTGACCATGGCAAATTCCCCACTCACATTATAGGCGGCCACCGGCACGTCAAACTCCGTCCGGATCCGCCACACGATGTCCAGATAAGCCAGGGCAGGCTTTACCATGACAATATCGGCCCCCTCCTCGATGTCCAGGGCCACCTCGCGTAAGGCCTCTGCGGCGTTGGCCGAATCCATCTGATAGCTCCTCCGATCACCGAATTGAGGGGTTGCCTCCGCCGCCTCCCGGAAGGGCCCGTAAAAGCTCGAGGCGTACTTGGCCGCGTACGCCATGATCGCGACCTCCTCAAAACCATCTGTATCCAGGGCTTCCCGGATTGCAGCCACCCGCCCGTCCATCATGTCCGAAGGGGCTATCATGTCCGCGCCCGCCTCCGCCTGGGAGACTGCCGCCTTTGCGAGTAGCTCTATGGTCGGATCGTTCTTGACGCTTCCGTGCTCCACGACCCCGCAATGGCCGTGACTGGTATATTCGCAGAGACAGGTGTCGGTGATGACGAGGAGGTCGGTGACCGAATCTTTAATGGCCCGGACGGCCTGCTGGATGATCCCATCCTTGGCGTAGGCCTCGGATCCGTAGGCATCCTTGTGCTCTGGAATGCCGAAGAGGATGACCGCGGGAATCCCGAGCGCCGCAATCTCCTTGACTTCCTTGGTGAGCTGGTCCACGGAGAGTTGGTAATTGTCAGGCATGGGCGCAATCTCTTGTCGGATGCCCGTTCCATGAACAACAAAGAGGGGCATAATGAGATCGTCCACCTGCAGGGTCGTCTCCCGCATCATTCGGCGAATCGTCTCCGACCGCCGAAGACGTCGGGGGCGACGCGTTGGAAAATGCATCCTTTGACCTCCATAAAAAAGCGTGGCCCTCACCCTTTAGATATCTTTATACCGAACTGGCCGCCCGGGATCAATGCCATTCCCTTCCCGAGCTTCAGCCTCGATCATTCAATCCTCCGCTGACAACCACTTCCCCTCCTTGCAAAACCCAGGCAGCGGGGCTATTATAGGCCCCACCATTGGGGGAGGCGTGGCCAGGGGCGTAGGTCGAAAGCCGAAAGCCAGGTCAGTACGTAAGGTTCGCGTCAGGGGACAGGCCCCGGAGAGCCTCCTGAACATCCTGCTCTCCCGCCTGGATGTTGGAGTCCTCGCCTTAGACCGACACGGCAAGATCCTCAATGCGAATCCCGCCTGGTGGGGTCTCTTGCGGCTACCCCGCCGTCAGCTTTCCCGCGAGGACTTCAGCGCCGCCTTCCCCCGCCCGCTACAACCCCAGGTGCGATCTCTCGTGGAGGAGCTCCAGGAAAAAAACGGCCCGGTAGAGCTTGTCCTAGCCAAAGGGGGTCTGCACCTCGAGGCGAGCCCCTGGAAGAAAGGCTTTCTCTTCCTTCTCACCGAACAACCGTTGCTATTGCGAGAGCGGGGCTTGACACAGAAGATCCTGGACAGCCTTCCCCTGGGGCTCTATGTGATTGATCGAAGCTTCACTATCGTCGCCTGGAACCGAACGCGGGAGACCGGCCCGCCTGGCATGAGGCGCAAGGACGTAATCGGCCGAAATCTTTTTCAGGTGCTTCCCTCCTTGCAGCGCACGAGGATCGAGGAGGAGTTCCGGCAGGTTTTTGAGACCGGGGCCACCCCCCAGGTGGAGGAAGAATCGGAAGTGGAAGGCGAGCAGAGGACATTCCGGGTCAGCAAAGTCCCCCTCACCGACGGCCGCGGAGACGTCACGCACGTGATTACCCTCGTCGAGGACATCACCGAACGGCGACGGATCGAGCGCCAACTCCTGGCCAGTGAGAAGTTAGCCGGGATCGGCCAGCTCGCCTCCGGCATCGCCCACGAAATCAACAATCCGATGGCCACGATTGCTTCTTGTGCGGAGGCACTCCTCAAACATAGCCAGGATCTCACGCCGGCCTTACAGGATGCGGAGTATTTCAGGCTGTATCCTCGGATCATCGAGGATGAGGTCTACCGCTGCAAGGGAATCCTGGCCGGCCTTTCCGACCTCAGTCGAGAGGGGAGCGGGGAGCAGCAGCCCATCGATCTGCGCGTCCTGCTCGAGGGGACTCTGCGTGTATTGGGTTTTCAACTCCGGAGCCGGGGAATTACCGTCACCCAAGACTTTGATGTTGAATTGCCCCTGCTGCTGGGCAACGAGGGCGAGCTCCGTCAGGCCTTCCTGGCCCTCCTGATGAACGCACTCGAGGCTATGGATGGCGGGGGTATCCTCACCGTGAGGGCCAGGACAACCGGTCTTGGAGCGAGGGCTTTCACCGGTTCACCGGCTCCGATCCGGTTATCAGCCCACGGGGTCCAGGTGGAGATCGAGGACACCGGCCGGGGGGTCTCCCCCGATCTCCTTCCGCGAGTCTTCGAACCCTTCTTCAGCACCAAGCCCCCCGGCAAGGGTGCTGGGTTGGGTCTCTACATCGCTGAGGGCATCGTGGGCGCCCACGGAGGGAGAATCGATATCCATTCGGTCGAGGGGAAATGGACGGTCGTCCGCGTCTACTTTCCTCCCGCAAAGACTCAGACTAACCAGGGGAGATGATGCGAACCGCACAGGGCAAGATCCGGGTCTTGATCGCCGACGACGAGAAAAACTTTGCGCGAGTGTTGAAAACAGAGCTCGGACGGGAGGGGCACAACACTGAAGTCGCCTCGGACGGTCGGGAGGCCCTCGAGAAACTCAAGGTGCATGAATTCGATATCGTTATTCTGGATCTCAAGATGCCTAAGCTGAGCGGCATGCAGGTGCTCAAGGAGGTGAAGAAGTGGGCCCTCGTCCCTGAGGTGATCATTCTCACCGGACACGGAACCATCCCCACTGCAGTGGAGGCTATGAAGCTCGGCGCGTACACCTATATTACGAAGCCCTGCAAGACTGCAGACCTCAATCTCCTCATCCAGAAGGCGTACGAAAAACGGCAGATTATCCGAGAGAATCTCTATCTCAAGACCCGCCTGGGACAGGACGAGCAGTTTCCGGAGATCGTCACAGCGAGCCCGAAGATCCGACGGGTTCTGGAGATGCTCTCGCGGGTCGCCCCGACCGATTCCCCCGTCCTGATCACCGGCGAGAGCGGGACTGGCAAGGAACTGATCGCGAAGGCCATCCACCAGCTTTCGAAGCGGAAAGACCAACCTTTCCTCGTCATCAACTGCGGGGCACTCCAGGAGAGCATCCTCGAGAGTGAGCTCTTTGGGCACGAGAAGGGGGCCTTCACCGGCGCCCACTCTGCCAAGCTCGGCCTCTTTGAGGTGGTGGACGGAGGGACGTTACTGCTGGACGAGATCGGCGAGATCTCCCCAGCCATGCAGCTTAAACTTCTGCGGGTCATCGAGACCGGCCAGTTCTTCCGAGTCGGAAGCACTCGGGAGCGACACGTAGATGTTCGGATCCTCTCGGCAACCAACAGAGATCTCCAGGAGTTGGTCAAGTCCGGAAAGTTCCGGGAGGATTTATACTATCGAATCAATGTCCTTCCGATCCACATTCCCCCTCTTCGGGACCGGCCTGAGGACATTCCTTTACTGACCCGCCACTCCCTCCAGGTCTTTGCCCCCTTAGGGAAGAAGACCGTAAGCGGCGAGGCCATCGATCTCATGGTGCGATACTCCTGGCCAGGGAATGTCCGGGAGCTCCAACACGTCATTCGCCGGGCGCTCATCCTCTCCCCGAAGTCCCAAATCGAACCAGAGGATCTTCCCCTGGATCTCCAGCTAGACCGGATCACACCGGGGAAGTCCGCCCCGTCCGGAGCTCTCTCCACTCTCGAAGAAGTGGAGCGGGATCATATCACCCGCGTCCTCGAGCAGGTAAAGGGGCACCGGGGAGAGGCAGCGCAGATCTTGGGGATCGATCCCAAAACCCTCTACCGCAAACTTCTGACCTACCAAATCAGCATTCAGGAAGCACGGGGCTGTCGCTGAGACAGGTTATCAGCAATCAGCTACCAGTAGTCTGGTGGGTCCAAGTTCATTGCTGATGGCTGACAGCTGGCTGCTGACTGCCAGCGCCTAACAACATAGCGCAGAGTAGTTGCAATCCTCGGGCAGAATGTCACTCTTTCCTTCCGACGTCGCCCTCTCCACCCCTCTTAACCGCTCCATTCCAAGGCTGAAAACCCTTCAGCACTTGGCACTTTCCTTGCTACTGCAGGATCACGGTAGGGAAGGACCGTGCGAATTATTATCATCGAGGACGACTACTACACACTTCAGACCCTTTCTCGGTTCCTGGAGGCGAAGGGCTGCTCCACCCAGTTCCATACCACCATTGCGGATGCGGTGCGCTCCCTCCTCGCCGAAGAGTTCGACCTCATGCTCTTAGACCATCACCTCCCTGGCTTGAACGGCACCGATGCTCTCCCCATCATCCAGGAGGTCTCCCCGCGATTGCCCGTGATCCTCATGACGCATGAAACCACTCGAGAGGATCGAGAGAAGGCAATCCGTGCCGGAGCATCCTGTCTCCTGAAGAAGCCGATCACCCAGCGAGCCCTATTCCAAGCCATCCGTTCGGCCCGCCCCTCTCTCCAAGCGAACACGGCAAAAAAACGGAGAAAATAGCCCGTCCCGTTGGCATCAGCCTCGGGAAAAGCAAGACCCCTAATGCCTTCCACAAGGGAAGACTCTGCCAATAAGTCCATGTTGAATTAACGGGACGCGAACTTTTACAAAAGAATTCGGGGACCTCAGAAGAGAGATGCGAAATTGAGGGCGCGCAGGGCGCCGGCAACGGTAAAGAGCGAACCGGTGACGAGGACGGTATCTTCGGGACCGACGACCGTACGGGCAGCAGCTAAGGCTTCCGGCATCGTCTCGGCGATCTGGACCTGGCGAAAGCACCGGGAGGCAGTCGAGGCTAATACCCTCGGCTCGGCCCCCCGATCGCTTTCGGGACGCGTAAGGATGATGGCCGAGGCCAGGGGGGCCAGGATCGCGAGCATCCGCTCCCAGGCCTTATCCTTGAGAACGCCGAAGATGACCACGAGGCGCCCCGGGAGTCTTTCCTCTTCCAAAAAGGCCCGCAAGGCCATGATGGCATGCGGGTTGTGAGCCCCATCCACCAGAATCCGGGGCCGCGTCGCGACCACCTGAAGGCGGCCGGGGCAGCGGGCGGCCGCGAGCCCCTGCCGTATCGCGGCTTCGCCCACCCGAAAGCCTTTCTCTTCAAGCAGCTCGGCAACGGCCAGGGCCGTAGCTGCGTTTAAGACCTGGTGCCTGCCCGCGAGGGGAATCTGTAGGGAATCGTACTTCCTGAGCCTCCCCGTGACCCGGAAAGTCTCCCCCTGTTCGGAACGACCCAGGTGTTCCACCTGATAATGATCCTGGACCCTGATTAAGTGAGCTCCCTTTTCCCGGACAATTCGGACGATCGCGTCCAGGGCCGCCCCCTCTGCAGCGCTCACCACCGATCCCTCTTCCTGGATGATCCCCGCCTTCTCCGCGGCAATGCTCGCCAGGCTGTCGCCGAGATGTTCCTCATGCTCTAGCCCGATGTTGGTGATGACCGATACCTTTTCCTGAAGGATGTTGGTCGCATCGGAGCGGCCACCGAGACCAACCTCGATCACCCCCCAGTCCACGTGGACACGGGCGAAGTGGAGGAACGCTAAGGCAGTGACCGCCTCAAAGAAGGTAGGAGAAGCCAGCGGCGACGGAGCGAAAATGCGGTCGATGACGCCCGCGACCTCGGTCGCGAGGACAGCCAACTCCTGCTCAGAGATAGGATGGCCGTCCACCAGAATCCGTTCCCGAAAGTCCAAGAGATGAGGGGAGGTGTAGAGGCCGACCCTGCAGCTTGTCGCTCGGAGGATCCCGTCTAGAAAGGCGGCGGTGGAGCCTTTACCGTTCGTCCCGGCCACGTGGACGGATTTGAAGGTCGCCTCAGGGTGACCAAAGGCCTCCACCAGGCGGAGAACATTCTCGAGCCCCAGCCTGATGCCAAAGCGCTGAAGGTCATATAGGAAAGCGAGTGCATCAGGATAGTTCATGGATGATGGTTGATGGTTCATAATTCATCGCTTGGGGAAGAGACCGCATCCATACGTGTCTCTGCCCACCCCGGGAATGCAACGTATAAACCGGCGCCTGTTATCGACCCTCGTTCTTCTTGCGGGTAAAGAAGAAATTGAGAAGACTAAAGATTGTGCGTATACTATAGCAGCCGTGGCCATGTCAAGGACAGCAATTTTCCGGTTGAAACCCCAGCGTAACGGTGATAAAGACGCGGGAAACTTTCGCATGGGAGGCACGATGCGGATTCCTGAGCCGGTTCAAGTCTCAAGCTACTCCGGATCGAAGGGTGAGGAGACCCCTCGCGCCTTCCGTTCAACTTCCACCGGCCGTCTTCTGGTGGCCCAGGTGTTGGAGCGGTGGTACCAAGAGGGGATGCAGAGGGAGCTCAAGGAGTACTTCCGCGTCCTTGCCTCCGACGGTGAGACCTATACCCTCTATCGGGACTCTTCGCTCGACCTCTGGTTTCTCGAGAAAATCCGCTCGTAGAAGAGCCGTGTGGACACTGCGCGCCGCAGCCCTCGTCGTCAAGTGAGAGGCCGCGTGATGCGGATGCTGTGAAGACGGGTATTGCCCATCTGCCTTTGCACACCGGTAAGGCCCCTGCCTGGCTCTTTCAAAGGATGAAGGAGCTGGGGCGAGAAATCATCCTGGTCATCCTAGCTGATTATGGGGCTCAAGAGCTTCTTCGCCGGCTCTCCGATCCCCACTGGTTTCAGGCCTTGGGGTGCGCTCTGGGCTTCGACTGGCACTCGAGCGGCCTCACCACCACCGTCTGCGGCGCTCTCAAGGAGGGACTGAATCCTCTGTATAAAGAGACCGGGCTCGCCATTGCCGGGGGGAAAGGTGCAACCTTCCGCAAGACACCGACTGAGATCGCGGAGGCCTCTGCCGCACTCCAGAGGGACCCCACTCCCTTAATCTATGCTAGCCGGATGGCGGCCAAGGTGGATAACACGGCACTCCAAGACGGCTATCAGCTTTACCACCATCTTTTCTTGTTCACGAGGGACGGCAGATGGGCGGTCATCCAGCAGGGGATGAACGCAGATAACCGGTACGCCCGCCGGTATCACTGGCTCGGAGAGCAGGTGCAGAACTTCGTCTGCGAGCCAGAGTCGGCCATCTGCTGTGACCGGCGAGAGGCCGAAGTGCTCAATCTAGTGGCTGCCGATAGTGAAGGGACCCGGGTGGCCACCACCGTTCTCTCCCGAGAGGAGCCGGACCATTTACTGGGAGAGGTGGAGAAACTCAAGACCCTCGAGCTCCCTGCCCGCCATGCGGTGGCCCTGGCTGATCTGAATCCAAGGCGGCTGCGGTCAGTACTGCTACGGACGTATGAGGCCCAGCCCGAAGGCTTTGAGGAGCTCCTGAGGCTTCCGGGAGTCGGTCCAAAGAGCCTGCGAGCCCTCGCGCTGCTCTCGGAGCTCATACACGGCGCACCTCCCTCCTTTCAGGATCCTGCCAGGTATAGTTTCACCCACGGCGGCAAGGATGGCCATCCCTTCCCCGTCAGCCGGGAGGCCTATGACACCTCCATCCACTTCTTGCGCAGGGCGCTGCAGGCTGCCAAGATCGGACACACCGAGAAGTTGCGCGCCTTCCGTCGTCTCGACCGCGCCTTCGCCTCGTGACCCCAACGAACCCCTAGCCCGGATTATTCACGAAGAGGTGAAGATCCGCCCTCCGGGCTTCGACTCCGCCCGCGTTTGCGGGGCGTCGCTCAGGGCTAGCCTTGAGTCCCGCCGCAGCGGCGGGACGCATTATTCACGAAGGCACTCCGTTCGTGAATAATGCGGGCTAGAGACCAACATTTCGCCGGACGTCTGTGAGGAGCTTGGTGAAGTTCGTGTCGTCCCCAATGAAGTTCTCGGCGATCAGCTCGACTTCATCCGGGCCGGTAGCCCCCAGGCCTAAAGCGATGGCGCGACGGACCTACACCTGTTCCCAGACCCCCTTTGATTTCACCATCCCCCACTGCCCAAAGGCGCGGATTATCCCAAGGACCACTACATCGGCGGCGATGGGATCACCGCTTGCCAGGATGATGCCGGTTGGCGCCGCCTCCCCGGACCAGAGACCGCCACGAATCATGCTCTGGAGCCCATCCACCACGAACAGATGGGGCCGAACGGCCATATTCAGTTCCGCCACCGCGGGCTCCCACCCATCGCTGCCGTACATCCACGGCTTATTCTTGCCGTGGACGCACCCGACGGTGTTCTTGAGAGCACAACTGTAACTCGCACTGCGGTGGGTCTTGATCACGGGCACGCTGATGAGTCGCTCGGCCTCGTAGGCCGCCTTGGCCACATAGACGGTCTTCGCATACTCCACGTGGGGTGGATCCACCTTTACCCAATCCCCCTCATCAAAGGCCAGGACCTCTGCTCCCACTTCTCGGGCCACCTCTGCAATCCCTGTCTTCTCCAGGTGAGGTCGCGTCGGGAGCGAGAGCACCGCGGACATATCTCCTACTGCAAGAGACACCGGGCCTTGTGCCTTCACCAAGGAGGTGACCGACTTCACCACCCGTGGATCCGTGGTGGCCGGAGGGGGCTCACCCCAGACCACATTCGGTTTCACCAGGGTCCGCGCACCGGCAATCCTGAGCTTCGCCATCCCTCCGATGAGGTCGACCGCCCGCTCGACCATCCGAGGGACATTTTCCCCATGGACCATCGCCACGAGACTCTTCGATCCGGATCGAAACGGGTTTTTCGGCAGCGGTGGAGGCGTGCCCGAAGGCGCATCGGGGGAAAAGAGGAATGGGCGATAGCCAGCGGTGGCCTAGCGGGGACGCCGCGGGAGGGTTCGCCGGAAGGCACGGAGGTAGGTGAGGTAGCTCAGGGCGAGGATAAAGGGAGACGCCCCTTCATCCAGGGCCCAGAGGTTGGCCTTGCCCTCGAGGTAGAGATAATAAAGGTAGAGACAGACTCGCATAGGCCGGAAGTGGGGAGCACCAACCCGACAGAGGACCAGCAGCACGAGCTGCCAGGGGTTCTCCGAAAAATCCTTGAGGTGCCCGACCTCGTGCAACAGGATCGAGGTTGCCCAACGCCGGCCCCTGAGATGGTGCCGCCAGACAAAGGTGTTGCATATCAGGAAGGACTCGATCCCGAGACCCAATGGTCCGGTGGGGACGGCCCCCACATTGGGATAGATGGGGACGAAGATGACCGGGTAGCCTTGAAACTTTTCGATCCCGAACCTGGCTACGGCCCTGCCGCATATTTTCCCCACTCGCCTGGCCACTGGAAACTTCTCTTCGTTCATCCCCCGACCCTCCTGAGTGAGCATATTACCAAGCCAGACCGAACAAGACAACCATCCCCTGTCCACGCCACGAGAGCGCCGTGGCAAGCCTTGACGGTATCGGGGTGATTTGATATTGTCCCCCTGCCTCAGGCTCTAGCCCGGATTATTCACATAGAAGTGAATAATCTGCCCTCCGGGCTTCGACTCCGCCCCGCGTTTGCGGGGCGTCGCTCAGGGCTAGCCTTGCGTCCCGCCACAGCGGCGGGACGCATTATTCACGAAGACACTCCGTTGGTGAATAATGCGGGCTAGGAGGACGAGGATATCGATGGTAGTAACGGCAGGGATTATCACCCATGGAGGGCGCGTCCTAATTTGCCAACGCCAGAAAGGGACTTGGGGGGAGTACAAGTGGGAGTTTCCCGGTGGAAAGGTCGAGGACGGGGAAGACCCACGAGAATGCCTTCGGCGGGAACTGAAGGAAGAGCTAGCGATCGAGCCAGAAATCGGACCGCTCCTTTGCCGCCTCGAGCACCGCTATCCTGACAGGGACGTAGAGCTGATCGTGTTTCACATCCCTGCGTACACCGGTGAGATCCACAACCGACAGTTCGAAAGTATCCGCTGGGTGGGACGGGATGAGATTGCTCAATTTGATTTCCTCGAGGCGGATCGCCCCGTGATCGAGACGGTAGCCAGGGAAAGCCTGTTTGGTGATCGTCAGTGAGTCGAGCAGGAGTCGATCGGGCACTCAAGCGGAGCTTTCAGCGACGTCTCCTCAAGTGGTATCAATCCCAGGGTCGGGATCTGCCCTGGCGGAGGACCCGAGACCCGTATCGAATTCTGGTCTCCGAGGTGATGCTGCAGCAGACCCAGGTAGAGCGGGTCCTTGGATTCTACGACAAATTTCTCAAGCGGTACCCCACGGTGGCAGAGCTGGCGTCGGCGCCGCCCAGCAAGGTGCGAGAGGCCTGGGATGGGCTTGGCTACTACGCCCGGGCCAGGAACCTCCACCGGACGGCCAAACAGGTGCTTCACCGCCATGGCGGCCAGTTTCCCAGACGCTACGAGGAGGTCCACCGCTTGCCGGGGGTGGGTCGCTCTACAGCAGGCGCCCTGATGAGCTTTGCCTTCAACGTCCCAACTCCCATACTGGACACCAATGTCAAGCGCTTCCTCTCCCGGGTCTTTATCCATCGCCCTTCGCCAACACCGGCACAGATGGAGCGGCGGCTCTGGCGTCTCAGTGCGAGCCTGATCCCGAATGGGGAGACGTGGGCCTTTAACCAGGCGCTCATGGATTTTGGGGCGTTAGTGTGTACCGCGAAAAATCCCCGGTGCCACACCTGCTGTTTAAGCGACATGTGTCGGGCGTATCCCAAATTGACGCGCGGGGGAGTAGAGCGACGGTGAAGATCTACACCAAAACGGGCGACCAGGGCGAGACCAGCCTCTTCGATGGGACCCGGGTGCCCAAGCACGATCCCCGGGTGGAGGCGTACGGAGACGTCGATGAACTGAATGCGCTCTTGGGGACTGTTCGGGCCTTGCTGACCGATCAGGAGATCGGCGAGGTTCTCAACTCCATCCAGCGGGACCTCTTCGCCATCGGGGCCCAGTTGGCCGACCCCAAATTCGGGGAACGAAAGCGAAAGGAAAAGGTCAGGCTGAGCGAGGCCCGGGTAAAGGACCTGGAAGAGATCATCGACCGTTGCGAGACAGAACTTCCCCCGCTCAAGCATTTCATCCTGCCAGGCGGGAGCCAGGCCGGAGCGCTCCTCCACCTGGGCCGTACCATATGCCGACGGGCCGAGCGGCGGACTGTGGCGCTCAAGCAGCATGGAACGCCGGTGCCGCCGATCGTCATCATCTACATCAACCGTCTGTCGGACCTTCTCTTCGTCCTGGCGAGAGTTGTCAACCATCGGCAAGGGATACAGGAGGTAGCGTGGTAATCATGCTACGGGCGATCATCTTCGACTTTGACGGCGTCATCGTCGATACCGAGCGGTTTCACTTCCAGGCACTGCAACGCGTCCTCGAGGAGGAGCAGATCCCACTCACCTGGGAGGAGTACACCCAGAGCTACCTAGCGATGGATGACAAGAATTGCTTCCGTACGGTGCTATCGCGCCACGGGCGAAAAGCGACGGCGCAGGAACTCAAAGAGCTCACCGAACGGAAGGCCACCTTTTTTTTCAGCGACGCCGCCGATTCGGTCGCCCTCTTTCCCGGGGTCGAAGGCTTCATCCGCCAGGTCGCGCAGAAGAATCCTCTGGCCATCGCCTCCGGGGCCCTCCGGGAGGAGATCGAATTTATCCTCGCAAAGGTCGGCCTCCGGGAATGCTTCCCGGTCGTGGTCGCCGCCGAGGATGTGGAGAAGGGGAAACCCGACCCCGAGGCCTACGCCACTGCCCTGGCCCGGCTGAACCGGCTAGGCTCTGGCAAGCCCGTGAAACCCTCCGAGTGCCTCGTGATCGAGGATTCCCGCCATGGGGTAGCCGCTGCCACAGCCGCCGGGATGCGGTGCCTCGCCGTTGCGAACTCCTACCCGCCGCAGGAGCTCGCTGCTGCCCATCTCGTGGTGAAGAGCCTAGAGCATCTTGACCTGGTGCGGATCGAGGCCCTTTTTGGCTAATTATGCGAATGCGACGAGAGCGGGAAGAAGAGATCCAGCAGATCCGAACCCAGTTTGCCGGCATGGTCGCGCGGTCGGAAGAGCAGGTCGACCTGGCCGAGGCGACCCTGCTGATCGCCGCTGAGGAATATCCTCATCTAGACATCGGGGAATACCTCGACCGGATCAGGCGCATGGCCGATCGGGTCAAGGATCGGGTGAGCCTCGAACTCGACCCGTTAAAGCTCGTCGAGGGACTGAACGACTATCTCTTTAAGGAGGAGGGGTTTCGGGGCAATTCCGAAGATTATTACGACCTGAAGAACAGTTTCCTCAACGAGGTGATCGATCGTCGGAAGGGGATCCCCATCTCCCTCTCCATCCTCTATATGGAGATCGCCTGGCGCCTCGAACTCCCCCTGGTCGGGGTGGGCCTGCCGGGTCACTTTATCGTTAAATACGAGACGGCCGATCGCGAGATCCTCATCGATCCTTTCCACCGGGGAGTTCTCCTCTCGGAAGAGGACTGCCAGCGCACCCTAGACCGCATTTACGCGGAGAAGATCGCTTTCCATCGAGGACTCCTCACCCCGATGACGAAAAGGTCGATCCTGGCCAGGACGCTGAACAACCTGAAGGGGATCTATCTGCACCGGAAAGATTTCCCCCGAGCGCTCGGCGTGGTGGAACGACTGTTGTTGATCCATCCCCACTCCCCGACCGAACTGAGGGATCGGGGCCTGATCTATGGGCAGATGAACAAAATCCCTCAGGCCATTGCTGACCTCCGTGGCTATCTGGAGGCAGTCAAGGAGGCGGACGACCGGGAAGCGATCGGCACACATCTCCGCCACCTCCAGATGCGTCAGGCCTCGCGAAACTGATTTGGTTCACAGTTCACGGTTCATGGTTCATGGTGGATAGTTTCATAGTCAATTGCTCAGAGTTCTTAGCGATACCTGACTCCGTATTCTTAAACCTTGAATGACGAACTACGAACCCTTAACTCTGAACCCTGAACCATCAACCCTGAACCGCGAACCAGGCCATGAGCCTGGTTCGGGAATTCCCTTGACCCTCGCAACGATCTTCACTAGCATATAATCCCGTTTTTCAACCCATGATTTTTCCAATCTTTACGGACACAACACGGGATTCTTCGAGAAATCCTGAGTCTTGGGAGGCTAAAGCATGGATGATCGAGCCTTAAGCGAGGTGGTGACGGCTTTTGGGGGCGATATGGCACAGGCCGAGACAGACGTCGCTGAGCGGTGGGAAGCCATGAAGCGGGTTGACCCCGCTGCGACCCGCGAGGCGGCAACCCGGCAGCTCGCCTGGGAATACGCCCCCCGACCGATCGAGCACGTCTTCCCCGGAGACAACTGGTATTTCATGACGAAGGCGGCCCAGTCCCAGGCTCATATCCTCCTCCTCGACCTCGAAGATGCGGTGGCCACCACCCGCAAGCACGTCGCCCGCACCGTCCTGACTCTCCTGGTCCGGGCCCATCGGGGGCTACCCTTGACGGAAGAAGAGCTGGAATTTCTCAAGGCCAACGCGCTGCCGGCTGGCAAGGCGGAACAGCTCGAGCAGCAATTCATCCGGGAGGGGGCACACTTCGTGATCAAGCCGGAATGCCGGTTCCCCAAAGAACAGATGGTCCTGATCCGGCCGAACAATCTCCGCACCAAGTGGGCGGCCGGGGACTACATTGAGGTAGTCCGGGAAATTGGCGACCTCATCGGAGGGATTTATTTGCCGAAAATCGAGGGGCCGGATGACGTACGGGTCGCCGTCCAGATCCTCCGGGCCCTGCAGCAGGAACGGGGCTGGGTGACAGGGAGACACAGGGTCTTTGTCCTCACTGAGCTGCCCGGAGCCATCCTGACCGCGGAAGAGATCCTCGCCGTGGCCCCCGACGTGGAAGAGGCAAACCTGGGTGTCGTCGACTACACGGCGGCCACCGGGGGGCGCAGCGTGGTCCAGCAAGAGCAGTACACCTATATGCGGTACCCGCTCCTCAAACTCGTGGAGGCCTCCCGGGCTACGGGAAAAGCGGCCGGGACGGGAATCACCGTGAAGCTGAATGCGGATGACACCGAAGTGGACACCGTCCGGGCCATTGCCCTCGGGATCCATCGCAAGTGGAGTGTCCATCCCGCGCATGTTGAAGGCATCGCCAGGCGGGCTGCCGAATTTCCCCCGATCCCCCGGAAGCGTATCGCCTTCCCCGAAATTTCCCCTTTCAACCTTGAGCAGCTCAAGCGACTGGCGCAAGAGGAGAAACCGATCCTCCCCCCCCTCGTCTTCGTCCCTCGTCCCGTGACCCTCTGCCGATCGGTGGTTACCGTCGCGGGCCACGATCTCGACGGACTGCGGGCTGTCCTCGCCTCACCTGCCGATATGGTGATCATTGACGTCGAAGGCATCTCCGGATCTAACGGGCAGGAGCCCCAGCGCAAGCTGGCGCAGCTGTGTCGAGAGGCGGTTCGCCCCGCCCAGGTGTTGGCCCTTCAGATGGACCTCGGGAGGTCCGAGGCGGTTACAGAACTTCAGCAACTGCTCCAGCTTTTCAAGGAACGGGTCCAGGCCCTTATCCTGCCCGCCGTCGACCATCCACGCGCTGTCCGGCATGCCGCCGGTCTCCTCACCGGATCCGAGCGGGAGGTCGGCCTCCCAGTCGGCTCCATCTCCTTAGGGGCGCGGATCAGTCAGCCTGAGATCATCGAGCGTGAGGCCTATGCCGTCGCGACGGCGAGCCGACGGATGATGTGGATCCTCCTCGACCTCAAGGGCGTGCAACCGAAGGAGGACTTGGACGATCCAAAGACCAAAGGATATTACTACTACCGGTCAGCGCTGGTGGCTGCCACGGCCGCGGCGGATATCGACGCCGTGGATGCGATGAGTGACGCCGCACACCTGGAAGAGGAGACCCTCTTTTCCGCCAATCTCGGTTTTCACGGGAAAATAGTCACACCGGATCAGGTCGAGCGCGTCAATACCGTGATGAATCCCCCCCGAGCCGGCGAGCAACCCGTCCAGCCAAAAGGACCGGGGGGTGAAGCGTTCAGGGCGCGATGGATCAACTCCGTGGAGCGGGCCCTCGAGATCCTGGAACTTTACGCCACCGCCGACCAAGAGCGGAACCTGGGCGCGGTTGCGTACAACGACCCGGTGACCGGCCAACCCGAGCTCGTGGATGCGGCAACCGCCCGCATCTATTACCGGCAATTGGAGCGGGCGCTCAAGGCAGGACAGCTTACCGACACCGAGCCGGAACGCTACGTGACAGCCCGGGACCGGCTGCTCCTCGCGCTCAGACCAGGTGGGATGGAGCAGGTCGGCGAGGCGGTCTTCCCGGGGGAGAAGTTGCAGGGAGATGCCGTTTCGGTGAGTGCTTGGATGGTGCAAGCATTCGCCAAGACTTCTGGGGATCGGAACCGCTACCATCTGGACCGGGCGTATGCAGAGAAGTCCCGGTTTCAAAGACTAGTGGCTCACGGACTCTTCACGTTGAGCAGCATGCTGGCAGGCCTTGGCCGCGTCGTGCCTGCCTATGGCCTCGAGTCGCTCGAGGCGCACTTCCGGGCCCCGGTCTACTTCGGGGACACCATCATCCCCCTGGCCGAGGTACAGGAAGTCTTTGAGGGAGGATGGGCGGCACTCCGGCTGAGCGCGGTCAACCAGGAGGGGAAGGTCGTTTGCGAGGGGACGGCCACCTTGCGACCCGAGAAGTCTGGAGACCTCCTATCCGTATCCCCTGATGAGCTACCCTGGGTCCGGCAATGGGCCCAGGATGTGACCCCCTCCGTTCCGTCAGTGGTTTACGACTTTACCAACCCGTCAAGTCCCCGCCAGCAGAGCTTCACCAAGGCGATAGACGTCGAGCTCGTAAAAGCCACCCGGGCCCTCTTTGGCCCCCTCTACCCTCACCAGGTGAGCACCCTGCTCGCCCTGGGAACAATGGCCATGACCTCGGCCGAAAGCTCGCCCGGCCACCTCCTCCTCACGGTAAGGGTGTCTCATTTCGGCCTTCCCATCGAGGCCGGAGACCAGCTCAGTCTCTCGGCTACGGCGCCGCCGCCGGACCAGATCCGGCGCTCCCAAAAGGGGAAAGGAACCCCGATTGTCCCGATCGATATTGCAGTAAATAATCAGCGCGGCGGAGACGTTCTTAAGGGACAGGTGGTCAAACTGATGGAGGAGCAGCAGCCGGCATCTTAAGCGGTGCAACGCACTGTATCGGTTCAGCTTATGGCGGAGCAACGGGTGAGAGGCCTTAGAGGCATCCTGTTTTTCGTGGTGGCCTTCGTGGTCGTCTTGGGGACAGCCACCTGGGCCGCTGCGCAGTGTGCCTATCCTGCACTCGAACTTCTCGAATTCGACTACGTGAACAGTCCTCAGATGATTCACAAGGGGACGGACGGGCATGCGAAGGGAAAAGTCTGTGTCACCGCCCCGATCCGAAAGGCTGATAATAAGGAGGAGAGTTTCTCGAGGCTCCAGTACGAGTACGAGGGGCGTCTCCTTGTTCTTCACACGCTGCTCCGTTGGCTTAACCTGGACGCGGCCGCCGAGGCCTGGACCCCCCTTCCCCAGTAGCCACCCTCTCTCCTACCGTTCTCTCCCACACGGTCTCAGAGATTCATGAGGAAAACATCTCCGCAACCCACCTCAGTCTGGCAGACCTTTTTTACCGAGGCCACCGACTACCGATAGGAACAGCTAACCCTCGCCTTCCTAGGTCCCAGTCCCTCCAGTACCCCGCCCGATAGTAAGCACTGTTGCTACTCCTCCAGAAGATTTCGCATTCTCCTATTTTCTGCCTGGAACTTTCTCTCGATTCGGCTGTCTAAGCTGGTTGAAGACCCGAAAAATTGACGATCACAAGGTATCTAGGACCTTAAACTCTCTAGAAGGGCGGGCCGTGAAAAAACTGAATCTTTCGCTCCTCGCCGTGCTCATCGCGGCGTTCGTAGTCAGCGGGACAGCCTCCGGTCAGGCCAAGGCTGAACAGCCTAAAGTCGACCCCATTGAACAGGACATCACGCAGGGAGCTCTACGCGTCGAAACGGCTCATGGCGTTGTCGAAATTCCCCTTCGACACACGGATGTCCAGGCGGACATCTCTGGTTTTATTGCCCGTGTAAAAGTCACACAAACGTTCTTCAATCCATACGATGAAAAGATCGAGGCGGTCTATGTCTTTCCGTTACCGCATACCGCGGCCGTGGACGATATGACCATGGTCATCGGTGATCGCCGGATCGTCGGCGTGATCAAACGCCGCACTGAAGCACGCGCGATTTACGAGCAGGCACTCACGCAAGGCCTTACGGCGAGTCTCCTCGAGCAAGAACGGCCGAACATCTTCACGCAATCGGTCAGCAACATCAAGCCGCACCAGGAAATCGTCATCGAGATCTCGTACGTCGATGTCCTCAAGTACGACATGGGCACATACGAGTTTCATTTTCCCATGGTTGTGGGTCCGCGCTACATTCCCGGTGCTCCTATCTCCAAAAAACCTGACTTGCCGGACGAACTGAAAGGCAAGGTCGGGACAGTGAAAGGACCGACAGAGGGACCTGATCCAAAAGGCACCGGCTGGTCACCGGATACCGACAGAGTCAAGGATGCATCTCGGATCACACCGCCCGTGCTCAAGCCCGGATACCGGACCGGTCATGATATCAGTCTTTCCGTTCGACTTGACGCCGGGGTACCAATTCAGGACATCAAAATCGTCAATCACCAGGCGAGCCTAGACCGGATCAATGAATCCCGCGCCGTCGCAGCCCTCTCACCCGCCGACTCTGTGCCGAACAAAGATTTCGTCATGAAATACGCCGTCGTCGGGGAAAAGCCGGAGATGGCTTTGTTGGCCCATTCCAAGGGCCCCGGTCAGGGCTATTTTCTGCTCATGATCCAGCCAAAGACCGATGAGCAACTCGCCGAGGCGCCTCCGCGCGAGATCGTGTTTCTCATCGACGTGTCCGGTTCGATGAGTGGCGCGCCGACGCAAAAGGTTCAAGAGACGATGCGGCAGTTTTTCAGACTGAGCAAGGCGGGCGACACGATTCAGGTTGTCACCTTTGCTAGTCGAGCGACCAAACTGTTTAGGGATCCCGTCCCTGCGACGGCGGAGAACGTTGCACGCGCTCTCAACTTCACCGAGGGGATCCGCGGTGGGGGCGGGACCGAGATGCTCAAAGGAATCAAAATGGTCTTAAGCGAGCCGCTTGATCCCGAGCGGGTTCGGATCGTCGTGATGCTCACCGACGGCTTTATCGGTAACGAGGCCCAAATCATAGAGGAGGTGGGCAGACGTGCCGGGGATCGGATCCGGTTCTGGGTCCTCGGCATCGGCTCGTCGCCAAACCGCTTCCTCCTCGACGGGGTCGCCAAGGTGGGTGGAGGCATGTCCGCTGTCATCGAATTACGCACTGACCCGACGGAACTCGTCACGCAAATCGCCGAACGCATCCACCGCGCTCAACTGGCAGAGATCCAGATCGACTGGAACGGACTTTCCGTGTACGAGACCTATCCCCGGAAAATTCCCGAATTGTGGGCCGGCCGACCGGTCATATTGTTTGGCCGCTACGGGGACGGCGGAAGTACCACGATCGAACTCTCGGGACTGGCGGAGGGCGAACCGATCTCTTACGCCCTCGATGTGACTCTGCCGTCCGAGGAACGAGAGCACGGCGTCCTGTCCAAGGTATGGGCCCGAAACAAGATCGCAGACCTGTCCTCCCAGATGTTCTATGGCGACACGCCTGAAGTGGTACAGGAGATTACCCGGATCGCGCTCGATTATCGCCTCATGACGCAATACACCAGTTTCGTCGCCGTGGACCAAAGCGAAGTCCCCCAGATCGGTGAGGAGCTGATTCCGCCCCGGCGGATGGTTATTCCTGTCCCCCTGCCCGAAGGCGTCAGTTTCGAGGGTGTTTTTGGACCGCTCGGCGAGGAAGAATCGATCGCCCAGGACCGGCTCGACCATCCCATGCCGTACAAGGCCGTGCCAACTATGAGACGAAAGGGATATCGGACTGCGACACAGCACAGGGGACGTGGTCAACTGAATGCACCAGCGGCTCAGTCTGCCAGGAAGATGGCGACGGGAAGGCCGTACCAGATGCGTAGGGAGGCCGCTGCCTCGAGTTTTGCCGGTGGGGGTGGCTTGTTCAGCATGAGCGAAGCCAAGAACGTACAGCGTTTCGCCTCACCCAAGGAAGCACAACTCGAAGATAGAGACATCTCTCGTCGTATGACCGCCCCCCTCTTTGGAAACTGGGCTCAGATGCGCCACGAAGAGGCAAAGAAGGTCCTCGCAGGATCACAAGAACTTCACAAGAAGGGCAAACTCGAACCTGCCCTCTTCCGGTTTCAGCATGCACTGGTGCTCGAAGCCGGGTTCCTCTCCGTCAGCCCCTGGAGCGACGACGGCACGGCCGGTGCTGCGGCAGGGGCAATTCGAACACTGATGGAAGAAATTGCCAAAAATCGAGCACAACGTACTCCGGGTCTTGCCAAGCGACTCGATCTGGTGATCCGAGATCAATCGCTTGAGGACGCGATCCAGGCGATAGCGAGGGGCGCCGGCTTCAAGGTAGAAATTCTACCCGGGAGCCTGGCTGATGCCGCGGAAATGCTGAACGTCTCTGAGATCCGGGTAACATACCTCGATCTTCGTCGGACTACCGTCGCCCAGGCACTCGATTGGCTTCTCACGCCAGCGCATCTGACCTGGCGAATCGACAAGAAAAATACGATCACGGTGGGCACATCGCGACGTCTGCCAGGAACATCTGCTTGGGTCTATGTCGTCGGCGACCTCGCGAGACCCTCAGAGAAAGAAATTCCCAATACAGTCCGGAACGAAATAGCCGTACGAGCTGTCAAGAAATTCCTCAACGCCATCCGGATCGTCATCAACCAAAAGGGAGAGTCTGGGCTGAGCCCAGGATCCGCCGTGCTCATCGATCCCGCACATCTCCTTGTCTATGGAGACAAGGAAATTCATGGCAGAGTTGCGGCGTTTCTCAATGCGCTAAGAGACCCAAAATGGGATCTGACGAATACCAGGGGATTCCAACCATCGCACAAGCAACTCCAGACGCTTCGCCGTCTGCAAAAGGAAGTCTCGATGCGATGGGCCGAACGCTCTGAGGATCGCAAGAAGCGAATGGCGGCCTATGAACGACGGCGGATCCTCACCGCCCTAGACACCTTCTCATGGCAGCTTCTTGCAAGTGCCTATCGAGGGCGGATAGACGATGAGGCACTGATCGAGCTTCACGTTGCTTGGGGGAGCCCAAGCATCACAAAGATCGTTGAAGGGGCGAACAGCTGGGTCACTATGCGGTCCGCGTGGATCATCAGCGAGGCGGCACGAACACATTCGAAAAACAAAGAACTCCGCATGCTCGCTGAAAATGTGCTTGCGGTCGTAAAGAAGCAGTTTGCTCCCGCCATCAAGACGCTGAAGAAGAGACCAGACGGTCCAGGTCCCTACCTCAGCGCACTCTACTCGGTCCTCTCGCTTGAGAATGGGAAGGCTCTCAACGCCGATATCGACAAAAATGTGGCAGTCACCCTCGCTGACGCAAAGCGCTTGCTGGCAAAGCAAAACAGCATCTCACGCCTGGCGACCGCGCGCGTGCTCGCAGCAGCCCTGTTTACACCGTCGCCACAGACGGATACGGCGCTGTTGGAGGCTATATTTGCTCACCAAATTCAGGGGGATGATCTTGTCACGCTTGCCGCCATCGCAGCGGGGCATCGTGGTGGGAAGGTGTGGGGAACATTCCGCGAAGAGCTGCCCTATATCGTCGGTGATCAGCCGTTGAACGGTAACGTGATCTTGATCGTGAATCGTTTGGCAACGCTTCGCGTTGTATCACGGTGAAAAAGGAAAAATGAGGCGATTTGCCGGGGTTGGGGGGACGGTTGGGAGACCTTATTATTAGAGACGTTCCATGCGGTCCTGGGCCAGCCGAGCTTCTCTGGATCTCGGAAACCTCGCCACAAGTTCCCTCAGGACTCCTTGCCCTTGAGCAGGTTCCCCGAGCTCCAGGTAGGCATAGCCCTGCTTCAGCATCGCACTTGGAACCTTGGGGCTCTCAGGATACTTATTGACGAGTTTATGAAATTCCCGGATCGCCCTCAGGAATTCCCGCTTACTGTAATAGGATTCGGCAAGCCAATACTGAGCGTTGGGGACCAGGCTGGTCTTGGGAAAGAAAGTCAGATAAGTTTTGAAGCTCTGGATGGCCAGGTCATAGTTCCCCTTGGTGTAATCACTCAAGCCATCCCGGTACACTTTCTCCGGTGAGGGCATTGACCCCTGCATGACCTGTTGGCCCGGACTGGCAGCGGCAGGGTGCTGTAGCGGGGTAACGCCTTGGCCCAAGGGAGGCAGCGGCTGGCCGGTCGGCGACGGGGTCGAGATGCCGGGTCGAGCCGTCGCCCCAGGCGGTGGGGGAACAGTTGACGGAATGGCGAGCTGACCCGCCACAGAGGTGCCCCCAGGCCGCACCGGTTCTCCCCGCAGGCGGGCCACTTTCAGCTCGGTCTGATCCAGCCGCTGGCTCACTTCCGACAGGCGGTGGCTGTTCTCCTCGAGCTTGCCCTGAATCATCCGGGTTTCGACTGACAGCTCCTCGAGGCGAGCCACCATATCTGTCGCGGACGTCCACCCCTCCTGCCCATCGCTGACGCCCTCCTTTTGGGCTATGGCGTTCAGTTCGACTCGCATGCCTCGCACATCGTGCTGAAGACTCCGGAACTCTTCCTGAGTCACCACGCATGCACTGGTGAGCAAGGCGACGCCAACGAGGAGGGAACAATTAAGATAACGCGACATCATCTCTCCCATCATGTTAACACCGATACGAAGGGTTTGGCTACCACCATTCGCAGGAGGGGACGGCAATGTCCGCCCCCTCCTGTTCTAATCAGACCGATCGGAAATCAAAATCGTTTATTCAACCACGACAAAGTGGCCCCGACGGTTACATTGCCATGCGGTCTCGTCATGCCCAAGGCAAAAGGGCCGCTCCTCGCCGTAACTGATCGTCGAGATCCGGTCGCTATCGACACCCCCGGCCATCAGGTAGCCGCGAACCGCCTTTGCCCGCCGTTCCCCCAACGCCAGATTATACTCGTTGGTCCCCCGCTCGTCGCAGTGCCCCTCGATCACGACGCGCAACCCGGGATTTTCATTGAGTACCCTAAGGTCTTCGTCCAGGGCCTCCCTGGCATCCGGCCGGATGACGGACTTGTCATAGTCAAAGAAGACATCCTGGATCGTGACCGGGCCCTCCTCTGTCTCGACCACGACGACCTCCTCCGGGACCACCACGACCTCCTCCTCCACGACCGGCTCGACTACCACGACCTCCTCCGGAGCGACCGCTGCCAGACCAGCTGTCTGGACCTCGGGCTTTTTGGGACACCCGCTCAAGAGCAGTGCCACGGGCAGGAGGAGGACCAAACCCAACAGAGGTCCCCGCCAGCTGACCATCGAAGCAATTACCCCTTTCCGGTGCAGCTCCCTCGCCTCTCTCACCATCCTTTCCTCCTTTCTCTGGTGTGATCCGTATCTCCAGGGCACCGATCGACCTCAGGGAGACCAATCCGGAGCAAAATTGATGAAGCCATTCCGGGTCAGCCGTCTCTGTCCCGATCCATCGGCATGCATCAAATAGATATCCTTCTTCCCACCACGGGTTGACATAAAGGCCAGATGACGACCGTCAGGCGACCAAGCGGGATCTTCATTGGAACCCAAGGTGGTCATCTGCTGAACCCCGGACCCGTCAGGGCTCATGAGGTAGATCTGAAACCCGCCGCCTCCCCGGTCAGAGATAAAGGCAATCTTATCACCCCGGGGGGACCACTTGGGGGAGGCATTATAGTTTCCCTTAAAACTCAGACGGTGGAGATTCGTTCCCTCGATATCAATCACATAGATCTGGGGAGAACCGCCCCGGTCCGAGGTAAATGCAATCTGTCGACCGTTAGGAGAAAAGGAGGCGGAGACTGAAATCCCGATGCCGTTAGTGAGGCGCAGCAATCCCCCCCCCATCCGCCGCATCAGATATAGGTTCGTCCCCCCATCCTTGCTCAGAGATAGGGCCAGCCACCTGCCGTCTGGAGACCAGGCGGGGGAAATGTTCAGCCCGGGCAAAGCTGACACCTTGTCCCGCCGTCCGGTCTCGAGGTTGAGGAGATACAGATCGGGATTGCCATCACGATAGGACGTATAAGCCAGCAGCCTCCCATCGGGGGAGAAGCGGGGTGAGAGGTTGATGGACCGGTTCCCCGTAACCAGGACAGAATTGCGACCATCGTAATCCATGAGGTAGAGTTCGGTGGCACGCTTCGTCTTACTGGCATAGGCGATCCGCGTCGCGGCGATTCCTCGCTCGCCGGTGAGCCGGAGGACCACCTCATCGGCCAATCGGTGGACCATGGTCCTGAGGGCCTTGACATCCCCGAAGTACCGCTTCCCTCCCAGAAACGTTCCTCGGGCAACATTATATACACGTCCCTCCAGGATCAGATCATTCCCCCGCATCGTGAGCTCTGCGGCCACCATAGCCTGGACCTTCAGTTTATTCAAGGGCGGCAAGACCTCTTCCTCTGTGCCCAACTGGACCTCCCGGGCTTCGAACGGGAGAAAGGAAGGCGGCAAGACCTCGAAGATCAATGAGAACTCCAGGTCATCCATCAGGATTGAGCTCGCCTGGGCCGCCAGATCTGCCCCGCCCGATTCCAAGTGGAAAGGGGCCAGTCCGACCACGGCAACGGGGATGCGCTGGATCACCGTCCGCGTGACCGTGATATCCACCTGGGTCCACCCGCTAACGGGCGGCAGTCCGCCCACCAGGACGAGAAAGACCAGGAAGCTCCGTCGGAGGGCTTTCACGCCGTCACTCTCCTCGCATCTCAAAATGGAACCGCACCAGGAGCGTCTCCTCCGGAAAGAGGGGGGGGAAGGGAGGAAGGGGAACTGCCTCCTGGACCGCTCGCAGGGCAGATTGGTCCAAGAAGACACTCTTCGAAGGGCCCAAGACATGGATACCGCGGACCAGGCCCGAGCGCAATACCGTGAAGCCCAGCGTCACGCTCTCCACCTGACCTCGATTAAGAGTCAAGGAGGGCTCGATCCACCGGCTGCTCACCTTCGCCTGGATCGCTGTCAGATAGTAGCTCAAAGAGGGATCATCCTTCTCGGTGGTTACGCTGCTCTCTGAAACAACCCCTGGGGGTCCTCCTAGGCTCCGGGAGGGTGGCAGAACGGTCGGAACTGCGGCCTGGGCGATCTGTGGGGGTGGGGTGGGTTTAGGAGCTTGAGGCGACTTCCGTGTCACCTTCCGCTTCCCGGGCAGCGCCTGCGCCTGCGGAGGAGCCGGTCGGACCTGCGATTTGGCCCTGGACGCCTTCCTCTTCGGGGGTGGGGTGGATGGGCTAACCTGAGTCGAAGCCTTCGGGGACTTCACCTTCTTCACAGGCGGCGCCTTCTTGCGGGATGGCGTCGCCCTTCGAGCCCCCGGAAGCTCCACCAACTTTACTTCGTATGCCACTGGCACGTGAAACCGTTGTCTGTAAAGGGACGGAGTAAGAAAGACCCCGGCAAAGACCAAAAAGTGGAGCACCAGGGAAAAGGCCACATTAACGGCAAAATCTTTCCCCTCCCCGTTCATCTCCAATGGGTGTCCGATCCTCCTACCGCCTCCGCTCGCTAGGAAGCAGGGGTTCGGTCACCATGCCCAGCCGGTCGATCCCGGCCTTATTCACCACGTCCATCACCTGAATTACCACCCCATAGGGAACCTTCTCGTCAGCCCTCAAGAAAATCGCCGCCTGGGGATTCCGCTTCTTGAGGCCGGTCAAGACCTTTTGCAACCGACCCAGGGTGATCTGCTGATCGTCTAAATAGACAACCTTTTGCTTGGTGATGGTGAGGATCAGGCGCTCTTCGGGATTGACGTTCCTGGTCTCGGTCCGAGGGACCTGTACATCAATGCCCCGGATCATCATGGGCGCGGTGATCATGAAGATGATGAGGAGCACCAACACCACATCCACGAAAGGCGTAACATTGATCTCCGACAGCGCGCCGCCAAGCCGGTTCTCTGATCCAGGGAGTTGCGCGCTCATCGTCCCACTGCAAGACGCCCCGCGAGGCCCATAAATTCCATGGTAAACAGATCCAACCGGGTCCCGATGCCGCGGATGCGATTCACGAAGTAGTTATAGCCGATGACCGCCGGTATTGCCGCAGCCAGGCCCGCGGCGGTGGCGATCAAGGCCTCGGCAATCCCTGGGGCGACGGCCCCGAGATTGGCGGATCCCGCTGCCCCGATTCCGACGAAGGCATTGATAATGCCCCAGACCGTTCCAAAGAGGCCGATAAAGGGCGTCACACTTCCGGTCGTGGCCAGGAAGATGAGGTGGCGTTCCATCTGGGAGAGCTCCTTCAGGCTGGCATGCCTGAGCGTCCGGCCGACCCCTTCCAGGACCTCACCACTCTGTCCTTGAGGCGCGGATGGCGCTGTTCCCCCGGGATCGGCGCCCAGGTGCGGGTTTCCCTTCACGTGATAACTCAGTTCCCGAAACCCCTCGCGAAAGAGAGCCGCCTCCGGAGAACCGAGATACCGCTTGGCCTCTTCGTAGGTCGCACTCAGATTTTTGGACGTCTTGAACACGTGAAGGAAAGCGTCCGATTGGCGGTCGGCGGCTCGAAGAGTCCTGAGCTTCATGAAGGTGATGGCCCACGACGCGATGGAGAAAAACAAGAGGATGAGAAGGACCCCCTTGGCCACCGGCCCTGCTTGAAGGACGAGATGTATGACACTGATGCTACTCATACCGTGTCATCTATAGCACGGTCCTATGGGGGCGTCAAGCCATAGTACCTTGACATTCCGCCACTTTACCTGAACCTAACAGCCCTGGGGCAGCCTTTCCGAGAAGGACGTAGACTCTGAGAAGAGGAACGGATTATCCGCCCTCCTTGCGGGGATGGCTGGATGGTCGTCGAGGGGCCGGGGTGGGGTGTTCGGCGCGCTAGGCGACTTTCTCTTCTTGAACTTTTGCGCGGTCCGAAGGAACACTGTGTGCGGATTCTTCGCGCGATTCGTCAACCGAGAAGTCCGGGCGCGCCCGCCACTTGAGAGTCGATCGGATAATTCCGATCTCCTTGTCCTCGAAGCCCCCTTCGTTTCCGAAAACTCTGTCCATGGTCTCTCACGGTGAGAATGAGAAATAGCCGCTGGGGGAAAAAGCAATAATCGTGCCAGAGATGGTCAGAGACTCTTCCTCCCAACAATGGTCAGACGCCTTTCGCCGGCAAAAGTTCCATCACGACAGGGGACTCATTGCTCCCTGTCTGGTGCCGGCGTTGAGGATGAGTCAGCTCCCTTCGTTGACAACCCCGTACCCCTCTTGTTAAGGTGAGGAATTGTCTGTCAACTAACAAAAGGGAGGCATTCAGCGAGCCTGCAATGATAGACAGGGTACGATTTGACGCCATAGACGTCGCTTCCCTCCCCCGTGTTAATCCTATCTTCAGGGATTATCTAAAAGGGGCGCCTGCACTCCGCGATTTTTATCGATGGGACCCTCGCGAGCCGCAGGAGCAGCTTCTTCAGTTTCTGACCAGCCGGAGCTACCCCCGCGATCAGCTTGTGGCTATCCTCACCGATCAGAACCGCGCGTGGGGAGCGGGGAATGTACTTCTGGAGAGCATCGCGCGCTTGCGCGACCCCCAGGCGGTGATGGTGGTGGCCGGTCAGCAGGTTGGACTCTTCGGAGGTCCTCTCTATACCCTCTACAAGGCTCTCACAGCAGTAACCGTGGCCCGCCAGGTGGAGTCGCAGTGGCGGGTCCCCTGTCTCCCTCTCTTCTGGATGGACTCGGAGGATACCGATTTCGCCGAGATCGACCACCTTTCATTGCCGGACCACCAGGACCAGATGGCGCTTCTCCGCTACACCCCGACCGAAGGTTATGGAGCTGATCTTCCCGCGACTCACGGAATCTCAACAACGATCGGAGATGTCTTCGCTGCTCTCGAGCAGGCCGTGGGCTCGGCTCAGTGTCAGGAAAGCGTGCTCAAACTGCTGCGAGACTGCTATAGCCCCGGGACAACCCTGGTCCACGCCTTTGGCCGACTCCTGAGCACTCTTCTCGCGGAGCGAGGGCTAATCGTCGTGGATCCGTCCGATCCCCGTCTCAAGGGCTTAGCGCGCCCCCTCTTCCAGCAGGAGACCAGCACGGCCCCGGCCTCGGCTGGGCTGGTTCAAACCGCCTGGGAGAAGCTTCGGGGCCTCGGATACCGTCCCCAGCTCCGGATGCGGGGGCAAGGCCCGAACTTCTTCTACCTGGACGGGGGACGGCATACCATCAAAGGGGAAGATCACGGATTGGCGACGGCCGGTACCCGGAGGTGGAGAAACCGAGAAGAATTACGGGAATTCGTGGAAGCGGCACCGGAACACTTCAGTCCGAATGTTGTCCTCCGCCCGATGATGGAAAGTTTTCTGTTTCCCGTGCTCGTCCATGTAGGCGGGCCTCACGAGATTGCGTACTACGCCCAGCTTCGGGGGGTCTTCGATCACTTCGAAATCCCGATGCCTTTCCTCCTCCCCCGGGGAACTTTCACCCTGGTGGAGGGACGAATCGAGCGACTCCTCAAGAAACATGACCTAACCTTTTCGGCCCTCCAGGGAGATTCCGAGAGGGTCGTGAGCCGTGTCCTTCGTGGCTCCTTGCCCAAGACCTTCCTGGCGAAGCAAAGGCGAATCCTCCAGACGATTCTGAAAAACTTCGAGGAGCTCGGGGCGATGGTTTCGGCTCTCGATCCCACGCTAACTCCCCGTGTTGGCGCAGCCGAGGGGTTGGTCAAGAAGCAGATGGAAGAGGTGGAGCGAGACCTCCTCCGCTCGTTCAAGCGGCGCAACCACGAGATACAAACCCAGGTTCTCCGGGTTCTGGCCCACTTGCTGCCCGGTGGAGAACTCCAGGAGCGGGTTTACGGATTTATCCCGTATCTCTGTCGTCACGACCTGCCCCTCATCGACCTGATTGCCGCAAGCATCGACGGACCGGGATGGGATCACCGACTCATCTATCTGGGGGCATCTCGCTGATTTCGATGACCGATGACCTCCGACCACCGTTACTCGATGACCGATGTCCGATAACCGACAACCGACCACCGCTGGATTTCGAAATTCGACATTCGAAATTCGAATTTAGCTGTGAACCCTGAACAATGAACGAGAAGCTCATATGAAGATCGGCATCACCTGCTATCCCACCTACGGCGGAAGCGGAGCCATTGCCGCAGAGCTCGGGATCCATCTCAGCCAACGGGGACACGAGGTTCACTTTGTTAGCTACGCTCTCCCCTTCCGCCTCCCCACCTTCCAGCAAAACATCTTCTTTCATCAGGTAGAGACAATGTCCTACCCTCTCTTCGAGCACTCCCCGTACACCATCACCTTGGCGGCCAAGATGGTAGACGTCACGCAGGCAGAAGGGTTGGATCTGCTCCACGTCCACTATGCGATCCCCCACGCCGTCTCGGCCTTCTTGGCCCGGGAGACACTGGGGGGCCGAGTGAAGGTGCTCACTACCCTGCACGGGACAGACATCACCCTGGTGGGTACTGATCCCTCACTTCACTCGATCACCCGATTCGCCATCGAAATGAGCGACCAGGTCACCGCCGTCTCTTCCTACCTGGAATTGAGGACCCGCCAGACCTTCCAGCCCAACCGGCCCATTCGCGTCATCCCGAACTTTCTAGATAGCGCCAGGTTTCGTCCAGGGCGAGAAGCGGAGGCCCGTCACTGCTTCGCTCGCCCGGGGGAACGGATTCTGCTGCATCTCAGCAACTTCCGCCCGGTCAAGCGAGTCACCGACGTCATCCGGATCTTTGCAGCTGTCCGGCAAGAGATCCCGGGGAAGCTCCTCATGGTAGGGGATGGGGTCGAGCGGACCACGGCCCAGCACCTAGTCCGAGAGCTGAACATCGAGAAGCATGTGGTCTTTCTGAGCCGCCAAGAGGACATTCCGGGCCTCATGAAGCTCGCTGATCTTTTTCTGCTCCCGAGTGAACTGGAGTCTTTTGGGTTGGCGGCCCTGGAGGCTATGAGCTGCGGGGTGCCGGTGATCGCCAGCCGGGTTGGTGGCCTGCCGGAGGTGGTCGAGGATGGAGTGAGCGGAATCCTTTATCCCGTGGGGGATGTAGAAGGGATGGCCCAGGGTGCCATCCAGGTCCTCGCGGACGAAGCGTTACACGACCGGATGGCACAGGCAGCCCGCCAGCGAGTCCTGGATCACTTTGACGCTGACCAAGTCGTCCCTCAGTACGAGGCCCTCTACGAGGAGCTTCTCGAGCACTGATGTCGTCCTCCGGCGCTAGGGCGCCAACGCCCAGTAGACTGGGACCGAAAATCAACCCCCAGAATTGGAGGCCCAGATGCGCCGTCACTTCGACAGTACCATTCCGAGCCTCGCCCTCAACCTCCTTCGTATCATTACCGGCTTCCTGCTCATGCCGCATGGCGCGCGGAAGCTGCTCGGCATGTTTGGGGGGGTCGGCGGTCAACCTGGTGCAACGGCGCCGCTCTTCTCGCTCACGGGCCTTGCTGGCGTCCTGGAGTTTTTCGGTGGCCTGGCCATCCTCCTCGGACTTTTCACGCGTCCGGTCGCCTTTGTGCTTTCGGGCCTCATGGCGGTCGCGTACTTCATGGCGCACGCCCCCAAGGGATTCTGGCCTCTTCTGAATCGAGGTGAGCTCGCGGCCATATACTCTTTTGTGTTCCTCTTCCTCGCGGCGGCCGGCGGAGGGGAACTCAGTATCGACGGGCTGCTCCGCAAAAGAAAGCGATGATAGGCTATCATCATCTCTGAAAGACTCTCAGGTTGACCGGGATGGGCGGACGTGAGCCCTTTCAGGGAATCCGCATGGGATGGCAGGGAAATCCCCCTCTTTTACCTGCCTAGTCCTCCCACCAGAGCCGACCAGTCCCCTCCCCCCTTAACAGATACGAGGTGATCCTGCTGGGTGTGATGGTGGACCCTGATCTTGCTAGAAGAAATGCTTACAGTGGAATCGGGCAATGAGGCATGAAATTTGCAGTTGTCCATTCAAGGCTTCCCCTTAACATCGAACATCATCGCTTTCGCTTTTTTCTTGCTCGATTTGCGAGGAATCGCTGGAGCAATACTAGCGTGCGGGTGTTCCGTAGGCAGAGGTACTGACCGAACCCAACTAAAAGGAGGCTTCGATGCTCAGACGCACAACCGCCGAAAGATATACTTCTTCCGAATCTCCCCACGAGGGCGACTCCCCGGTGCCAACCACCCTCCTGACCATCGCGGGAAACTCCGCCAAGATCGAGGGAAAGTTCGACATCACCGACTCGATTCAGATCGAGTGCGAGATTGGCGGCGAGCTGAAGGTGGGCGGGAAACTCGTCATTGGCCACAAAGGCTCCGTCCGTGCCGACGTACAGACCGTAGACGCCATCATCCATGGGGAGTACGAGGGGAACATGGTGGCGACCGGGAGTGTTGAGATCACTCCCACAGGGCGGGCGGACGGCAACCTCGAGACGAATTCGCTGGTTATCTCCAAAGGCGGATTCTTCAACGGTAACGTGGCCAAGCTGAAAAAGAAGTCGGAAGGCGAGGAAGAAAAACCTCTGGTTCACCTGGTGAAAGACAAGCACCTGGTCAAGCAGAGCTAGTCGCAGGGGGTCCTGCTCCTGCGGGGGGGTACCTTTCTCATGCTGTGGAATTCGCGTAAGCCCGCAGCCAATCAGACCGGGATCATGGCCTTCATCGGCGAGGGCTCCGAGATTGAGGGGAAGTACAGCTTCACCGGCACTGGAACTGTCCTGCTGAATGGCAAGTTCCATGGCGAGATCACGACCACGGATGTGCTCATCATCGGGGAGAAAGCCGTCGCCAACGCTACCATCCGGGCGGGGTCGGTGGTGATCTGGGGTGAGGTAGTGGGCAACGTCCTGGCCAGCGACCGCGTAGAGCTCAAGGGGGAGGCTCGAGTTTTCGGCAACATCG